>DASWQJ010000226.1:0-32830 GCA_036403795.1 Stenotrophomonas sp. | reverse complement strand
AGGGGAAAACATGTTCTTTGCCAAGACCGAGGCGGGCCGTCTCGAGATAGAGGCGCGCACCCGTCGTTTGCCGGCTGCGCTGCGTTCGATCCTATTGATGGTGGATGGTCAGCGCAGCGATGCCGCGTTACGCGAAGTCATCGAAGGGCTGAAGGCGCCAGCCGATACGTTGGAACAGCTGCAGGCCATGGGCCTGATCGACAATGGACGCGGCGTATCGGTAAAAGCGGCTACGCCGGCGACATCGGCGTTGGCCGAAGCGATCGCGATCGATCCTGCACAGGAGTATCGCCGGCTCTACGACCGCATGAGTGGCGCGGTGGCGCGCTACCTGGGACTGAAGGGATATTTCCTGCAGTTGAAGGTGGAACGTTGCGCCGATGCAGCGGCGTTGGTGGCGTTGTTGCCGGAGCTGGAAAGCGCGTTGCGCAAGGTGCGGGGAGCGGCATTTACCACGCGCTGGGGCGAGGAAACCCGACAACCGACCGAAACCGTGCAGCCCTGACCGGGCTGCACGGCAGTGCAGGTCAGCTGAGGCCTTCGGCCTTCAGCGCCGCTTGGACGTCGGCATCGGCGTTCATGCGGTCAATGAAGGCCGCAATGCCGTCAAGGCCGCTCAGGTCGACGCCGACCTTCTGTGCCCAGCGCAGCGTCACGAACAGGTAGGCGTCGGCCCCGGAGCGTTCGCCCGCCAGGTAGTGATGCTGGCGCAGATGCGCGTTGACGCGCTCATACAGAGTGCGCAGTTTCTGGCGCGCGTCGTCCTGGCTGAGCGCGATGAGCTTGTCGTCGGCCAGATACGCGGTGCTGCCGAAGATGGGCTTGAAGGCCGGATGCACATCGGCATTGACGAAAGCGATCCAGCGGGCGATCTCCGCACGGCTGCGCGCGCTGCCGTCGCCACCGAGACCGGTGCTGGGCGCGATGTCCGCGATGTAGCCCAGGATGGCCGCGTTCTGGGTCAACACCCAGTCGTCCACGCTGAGCACGGGAACCGAACCTGCAGGATTGAGCGCCAGGTACGCGGGCGATTTCATGCCCTCGGCGTCCATCACCTGCAAATCAAAAGGCAGGCCCGACCAGCGCAGCACGATGTGGTCGGCGAGCGAACAGGCGCCCGGTTTGGTGTAAAGCTTCATGTCGACTCCGGTGTGGGTAACCGGGAGATTATGAGCCGCGCGGGTGGGCGCGGCTGTGCTGCGGGCGCACCAATTGCGATGTGCCGCCGATCAATCAGGACGCGCGAGGCCGTAGCGTCTGCACCTTATAGAACGTGTGGTCGCCGATGGTGGCCACCTGATAGGCATTGCGCCAACTCGGACTGGCGATCGCGCGGGCCGCGAAATGGCTTGCGCCGGGCACGATCTCCTTGCGCTGGCCGATCGGCAGGGACCAGTTGCGTTCGGCCGCAAAGGCGACATCGACCGCTTTGTCCCAGGCGACGTTGTTGCGCAATTCGGTGCCAGGGGCCACCAGGGTTGGCGCGAACTGCTTGCGGGCGGTGACGACCGCGCACATCGAGTCGCCCCACAGGCCGCTGTCCAGGCGGCGCAAGGCCACCTCGGCCACCGCTTGTTGACCACGCAAGGTCTGGTCGCGGGCTTCCAGGTAGACGGTGGTGCTGAGACAAAGCGAATCAGCGGCGGGCTGGGGCAACAACTGCGACAGCCAGAGAATCCAGGCCAGTTTCATAGAACTCCTTGCTCCGTATGGGTCGAAACCGGCCTTCCCGCCTACTGCGGGAGGGTTGCTGGATACGACTTGGCGTCATGGGGAGGCGGCCGGCGGGCCGCCCTAGTGCCGGCCGAAGGTAAGGAGGCCGGTGGGCCTGCCGAACTGGTGGCGGGCCGAAGAGTGGGCGCAAGGTAGAGGGCCGTCACGAAACGCCGCGTGAATACGCCGGCTTGACAGCCAGGGCCGGGTAGCGGCCGGGTCGGGGGATTCGACGGACCCAACTCCCCGACCTGAATAGGATCAGAGCGTTGCGGCCAACCGGCTTCCCTGGTCGATGGCGCGTTTGGCATCGAGCTCGGAGGCCACGTCTGCGCCCCCGATCACATGGACGGCGCGGCCCGCGTCGCGCAGGGGGCCGAGCAGGTCGCGGCGCGGCTCCTGGCCGGCGCAGACCACCACCGTGCCCACGGGCAACGTCTGTTCGACGCCGTCGACGCGGATGTGCAGCCCCTGGTCGTCCACGCGCAGGTACTCCACGCCGCCCAGCATGTGCACGCCCTTGGCTTTGAGCGTTGTGCGGTGGATCCAGCCGGTTGTTTTGCCCAATCGGGCACCGGGACGGCCCGGACTGCGTTGCAACAGCCAGACCTCCCGAGCGGCAGGCTCCGGGCGCGGCGGTACCAGTGAACCACGCGTTTCGAAGGTGGGGTCGACGCCCCACTCGGCCATCCATCGCGCGGGATCGAGCGTGGGGGAGGGGCCTTCGTGGACCAGGAATTCGCCGACGTCGAAGCCAATACCGCCCGCCCCGATGATCGCGACCTTGCCGGCTGCCTGTACCCGGCCCTGCAGCACGTCGAGGTAGCCGACCACGTTGGGATGGTCCGCCCCTGGGAAATCGACCTGGCGAGGGCTGATGCCCGACGCGAGCACGATCTCGTCGAACTCGGCCAGGTCCTCCACCCCGGCCAAGGTCGACAGCCGTTGCGTGACCCCGGTTTCTTCCAGCCGGTGGCGGAAGTAGCGCAACGTTTCGTGGAATTCCTCCTTGCCGGGGATGCGCTTGGCCACGTTGAACTGCCCGCCGATCTCGGCACTTGCATCGAACAGCGTGACTCGGTGGCCCCGACCGGCCGCCACCGTGGCGCAAGCCAGCCCGGCGGGGCCGGCGCCGACCACCGCCACCCGCTTGGGCGATGAGGTGGGGTGGTAACGCAACTCGGTCTCGTGCACCGCGCGAGGGTTGACCAGGCAACTGGCCAGCTTGTTTTCGAACACGTGATCCAGGCAGGCCTGGTTGCACGCAATGCAGGTATTGATGGCGTGCGCGCGACCGGAGCGTGCCTTGTTGGCCCACTCGGGGTCGGCCAGCAATGGGCGAGCCAGCGACACCAGATCGGCGCCACCACCCGCCAGGATCGCCTCGGCCACGTCGGGCATGTTGATCCGGTTGCTGGCCACCACCGGCACCTTGACATGTGGCCGGAGCTTGGCAGCCACGCCAGCAAACGCTGCGCGTGGCACCGAAGTGGCAATGGTGGGGATGCGCGCCTCGTGCCAGCCGATACCGGAATTGATGATGGTCGCGCCCGCCGCCTCGATGGCATGGGCCTGGGCAAGGATCTCCGGCCACTGGTTGCCATCTTCGACCAGATCCAGCAGTGAGAGTCGATAGATGATGATGAAGTCAGGACCACAAGCCTCGCGGATGCGCCGAACGATCTCCACCGCAAAGCGCATGCGTCGGGCCGGGTCACCGCCCCAGGCGTCATTGCGTTTGTTGGTACGCGGCGCGGTGAACTCGTTGATCAGGTAGCCCTCCGAACCCATGACCTCTACCCCGTCGTAGCCGGCGTCCCGAGCCATTCGCGCGGCATGCGCATAGGCACGAACCTGGCGGTCCACGCCGCGGGTTGAAAGCTCGCGTGGGGTGAAGGGGTTGATCGGCGCCTTGAGCCGGGTGGGTGCCACCGACAGGGGGTGGTAGGCGTACCGACCGGCGTGCAGCAACTGGAGGCAGATCTTTGCCCCGTGACCATGCGCAGCGGCGGTCAGCAGGCGATGGGGGCGGCCTTCCCACGGCCAGGACAATTTGCCTCCGAATGGCTTGAGCCAGCCCACCACGTTCGGCGCAAAGCCGCCGGTGACGATCAGGCCTACGCCGCCGGCCGCCCGTTCGGCGAAATAAGCGGCCAGCCGCGGAAAATCGCGGGCGCGATCCTCTAGCCCCGTATGCATCGATCCCATCAGCACGCGATTTCGCAACTGCGTGAATCCCAGATCCAGTGGCGCGAACAGGGACGGGTAGGCGGTGGAATCGTTCGTGGCTGGCGACATGATGGATACGCTGGCGTATGGAATGTGCATTGTCCCGTAATTTCCCGGTCAGGCAAATCCCAGGCCGCGGACACCTGACTGGGGAATGTTTAAGTCGTATTACAATTTGTCGTTATTGCGTGAAGAGTCTGGCCAGGGCCTCACGCGCCGACTGGACCACGATGACTTCGCTTGCCCTGAAGACCTCCCGCCTGTTTCCCAGTTTGTGGGCGATTGTCGCTGGCATGGTGCTGTTTGGGCTCCTCGCCCCATTGGCTTGTGGGAGGCCTACGCTGGCGTTGGGCGAAGTGTGGGCGTGCTCGCACCGGCGCTGTGGCATGGCCTGCGCTACGACCTGGTGACCGGCGCCATCGGAGCGTTGTTGGTTGCCAGTGCGGCGGCGCCGCTGTGGATGGGCGGACGACGACAAGCCGCCGTGCGGCTGAGCCATTGGATGGGCATCGCATTATTGCTGGTGTTCGTGCTGGCCTCGCTGTGCGAGCACTTCTACTACGCCTTCTACAAGACCCGTTTCGATCCGATCTTGTTCGGGCTGTTCGAGGATGACACCGGAGCGATCCTGGGCACGGTCTGGGACGACTATCCGGTTCTCTCTGGCCTGGCGGCGCTGGCGCTCGTGGCCCTGGTCCTGGCCTGGTCGGTACCGCGTGCCACGGCGTGGCTTGAGCGCTATTGGCCCGCGTTTCCACACAGAAGCGCACGGATGGCGCTGATCGCCATCCAGATCGCACTGCTGGTGTTGCTGGCTCGGGGCAGCATCGGCACCTTCCCCTTGGTACGCCGCGACGTGACGGTGTCGCGGGATCCTTTCGTCAATGCGCTTGTCCTCAACGCGCCGCTGGCGCTGTACCGTGCGGCCCGGCAACGGGCCACCGATGTGGATATCGGGCCGGACCCCGAGGTGGGGCTGCGCAAACTGGGCTTCGCCAACCTGGGTGCAGCCGCACGGTCAGCAGGTCTGCCCGGCGGCGATCCTGCGAGCGTGCAGGCGGCGTTGTTTGCGCAGGCACCCGGCCAGGCGCGACCCGCGGCGCAATCTCCGCACGTGGTGCTGGCGCTGTTGGAATCGTTTGGAGCCGACCTGCTGGCTACCGATGGGCCTGGCAACGATCTGCTCGGTCGCCTGCGCGGCGAATTGCCCAGTGGCTACCGGTTCGACCGCTTTTACGCGGGTCAGAACGGAACACATCCGGAGCTGGAGAATCTGTTGCTGGGTTCGCCGATCTCCCCGTTGACCCGGGGCCGTCACGCAACCCTGCGCTTTGATACGGCCGCCGCCTTGCCGTTCAAGCATGCCGGCTACCGCACCGCATTCGTCTACGGCGGGGGGGCGGATTGGCGCAACATCGGTAGCACTTTCGCCCGCCAAGGCTTCGATCGCGTCTATGACGCCCGCGACATCCGTCACCGGTTTCCTCGGGCGACCGGCACGGAGTGGGGACTCTACGACGAGTACCTGTTTGCGTTCGCGTCGCAGTTATTGGCAGAGGCCGATGCTCGCGGCGAGCGCCTTTTCCTGTTCTTGCTGACGACCACCAACCACCCGCCCTACCAGTTGGACGTGGCCCATCGCACGTTCCCACTGGATCCTGGCGTGCTGGGCGCGCGAGCGGAGGATGACCGGGACCAGTTGGGCAAGACCCTGGCGACCTACCAATACCAGGCCGACCAGTTCGGGGTGTTCCTGCGAGGTGTGCGGGAAAGCCGGCTGGGCGAGCGGACCCTGGTGGCTGCGGCCGGCGACCACAATCTGCGCACCCATTATCGGTACACCTTGCCAACGGAGCAGCCGGATGTGGATCGCGTGTTTGCATGGTTGCGCGTACCGGCCCAGTTCGCTCCGCCCGGGCGTCCGGATACCGCAGCCTTCGCCTCCCACGCCGATCTGGTGCCTACCTTGGTGTCGATCGCCTTACCGGGGCAACGCTATTTCGCGACGGGTCGAAACCTGTGGATCTCGCCGGCCGATGGCGGGCAGGCCATCTCACAGTTCGATCGTCTGTATACCCGCGAGGCGGTGATGTTTCCCCTGCGCGCGCCGGTGGTGCACGACTGGAGAGGCAACGATCGCATCTCGCCGATCGGACATGCGCCGTCGCCAGTAATGCGGGAGCGTGCACGCCGCGCGGCGGCCTGGACGGGGCTGCGTGACTGGTATATCCGCCGGACGGTGATCCGCTCCCGGACGGGATGATGGGTGGGCGGGCTACCAGCCGCTCAACGCAAGCTTCCCGATCGTACGACCCGACTCGAGCCGGCGATGGGCTTCGCGCAGGTTGGCCGCGTTGATGGGTCCCAGCACCTCGGTCAGTGTTGTACGCAGCTCGCCCGCATCGACCAGGCTGGCCACCCGACTCAGGATGCGGTGCTGCTCGATCATGTCGTGCGTGCGGAAGCGGGGGCGGGCGAACATCATTTCCCAGTGGATGCCGATGCACTTGGCCGTGTAGGGGTCGCCGATGCTCAATCCTGTGGTGGGCTCGACGATGAGGCCGACGTGCCCCTGTGGGGCAAGCAACTCTCCCAGCACTTGCCAGTAGCGATCGGTGTCGGCCAGGTTGATGGCCGCGTCCACTGCCTCGATGCCGAGCAAGTTCAGCTGGGGCCCCAGCGGGTGGGCATGATCGATCACCTGGTGGGCGCCCATTTGCAGGCACCAGTCCGATGTCTCGGCGCGCGAGGCCGTTGCGATGACTTCGAAGCCAGCCAGGCGCGCCAGCTGGATGGCGATGGAACCGACCCCGCCCGCGCCGCCAATCACCAGCAGTCGCCGTCCACGCGCGCCGGCATTGTCGAACCGATAGGGCATGCGTTCGAACAGCAGTTCCCAAGCGGTGATGGCCGTCAAAGGCAGCGCGGCGGCCTGGGCGAAGTCCAGCGTGTCCGGTTTGCGCCCGGCGATGCGTTCATCCACCAGTTGAAGCTGTGCGTTTGCACCGGAGCGGGTGACATCGCCCGCGTAATACACCTCGTCGCCTGGCGCAAAGGCGGTGACTTCCGGGCCGACCGCTTCCACGACGCCGGCGGCATCAAAGCCGAGGATCCTCGGCTGGGCTTCGGTCTGGGGTTTGGGCGCGCGGAGCTTGGTGTCCACGGGATTGACCGATACCGCAGCCACGCGCACCAACAGGTCGCGACCCGCGGGCGGCGGCGGGGGCGGCAGTTCGATGTCCAGCAGCGATTGAGGATCATCGATGGGCAAATAGCGGGTCAGGGCAACAGCTTTCATCCGATCTCCTGTTCTCGATGGCGGCGGATCGAAACCCGCGCAATAGGCCGCGCAATGTGCGGCGGGTGGTTTTCGATTAATCGAAGCGAGGGTGAAAGTGCACGCCAGCGATTTTTACCTCGGGGACGCCTGAAAATCGACCCGGTGCGTACTTCATTAAACTGTATACGTTGGAAGACCGAGGGTTTGCGACCGGTCCGGCATTTGTTACTTGTTATGTGACCGTTAACGCGTTCTTCACTTAAGCGAGCTTAATCTGCGCCGCGATGGCGTGCGGAAAGGCCGTCTGGATGTGACGAGACATCTGTACTGAACCATGCCTCTATCGGTTTTATACCCCCGAAACAAGGAGCTGTATTCATGAACAAGAAAATCCTCACTGCCGCGTTGCTGGGCGGTCTGGCTGTTGCCCAGGCTGCCTCCGCGCAGGAGTTCGACGATCGCTGGTACCTGACCGGTTCGGCCGGTTTCAATTTTCAGGACGGCGACCGTACGACCAATGATGCTCCGTTCGTCACTCTGGGCCTGGGCAAGTTCGTCAGCCCGAACTGGTCGATCGACGGTGAACTGAACTATCAGAACCCGAACTTCGACGACAACCAGGATCTGAACTGGAGCCAGTACGGCATCTCGTTCGACCTGCGCCGCCACTTCATCCAGGAAGGCCGTGGCTGGAACCCGTACCTGCTGTTCGGTGTGGGCTACCAGGAAGCGGAAGAAGAGTTTGACGCCAACCCGAACCCGAATTCCCCGGGCGAGCGCAAGGACGGCAACTTTGCCGCCAAGGCCGGCGTCGGTCTGCAGACCACTTTCGACAAGCGCGTTGCCGTGCGTGCCGAAGTGGCCTACCGCGCCGATTTCGACGACCAGAGCATCGCTGCTCCGAGCGAAGACTGGTTCGGCGACGTGCTGGCTTCGGTCGGCGTTGTGATCCCGCTGGGTCCGCCGCCGGTTGCAGCGGTGGCTCCGGCCCCGGTTGCTCCGAGCTGCGCCGACCTGGATGACGACGGCGACGGCGTCAACAACTGCGACGACAAGTGCCCGGATTCGCAGCCTGGCCAGACCATCGGTCCGGACGGTTGCCCGGTCCCGGTGTCGATCGACCTGAAGGGCGTGAACTTCGACTTCGACAAGTCGAACCTGCGTCCGGATGCAGTGTCGATCCTGAGCGAAGCCACCGAGATCCTGAAGCGTTACCCGGATCTGCGCGTTGAAGTCGCCGGCCACACCGATCTGTGCGGCAAGGATGACTACAACCAGAAGCTGTCCGAGCGTCGTGCGACTGCGGTGTACAACTATCTGACCCAGAACGGCGTCGACGTCGGTCGTCTGGTGGGTCCGATCGGTTACGGCGAGAGCCGTCCGCTGGAGCAGACCCCGCAGACCTTCCCGGCCTGTAAGAGCGAGAAGAACCGTCGTACCGAGCTGAACGTCCAGAACTGATCGGACGTCCACAGTTCCAGACAAAGCCCGGCTTCTGCCGGGCTTTGTTTTTTTGCGCGGCCGGAAGCCGAATCCCCGCAACCACCCCGGCGGACGCGTGACCTGGCACCTGAATCCAGCCTTTGCGGTTGTAAGGGCGCGCGACGCTGCCTACACTCGCCGCGTCGCCCCACCTACGGACATCCCAATGCTGCGTATCGCAATGGCCGGACTGATCGGCCTCGCTCTCGTTCCGTCCGCCCGTGCCGCGGCGCCCAATTGCGGTGGCAGCCTGGTGGCGCCCCCGTTGCCGCTTCCGGCAACGGTCATTGCACCGGCCGCGGGCGAGTTTTTCACCCGCAACGCGCAGCTCGGCATGCCGTCCGGCGTGCTGGCACAACCTTCCGGCACGGACCAGTCGGTAGAGCGCGTGTTGCTCCGCCTGCGCGTGGAAGGCTGCCAGGACATCAGCAAGTCATTGCCGGCCGGCGGTGCGGCCAATCCCAATGATCCGGCCGCGTACAAGCCGCAGACCGCTTTCGACAACACGCCCTGGCGCTTCAACATGAGCCAGAACGGCAAGCGCATGACCGCCGAAGAGTTCGACCAGTGGATGAAGGCGCGCGGCGTGCGCGTGGTCAAGGCGCGTCCGGCTGCCGTACCGGCGGCAACGGTGGCTCCGGCGGCGACGGCAACCAAGCCGGAAGCCAAGTAAGCGGAACGACCGGGATGCCCCGGCGACCGCCGCCGGCCACCTCCCGGCGCCGCCCAGCGGCCCGTACGGCGGCCGCTGCGCCGACCCGCGCCGTGACGCGGCACGGGCTGGCACGCACCTTGTCCAAACTGGGCATTTGCTCGCGCACCGAGGCTGCCCGTTGGATCCTGGACGGGCGGGTCGCCGTGGACGGCAGGCCGGTCCGTGATCCGGAATTTCCGATCGAACAGGCAGCGCACTCGGCCAACCGCATCACGGTGGACGGACAGCCGGTGGGCGGTGCGGCGCGTATCTGCGTCATGCTCAACAAGCCCCGTGGACTGGTGACCAGCGCCCGCGACGAACAGGGGCGCGAGACGGTCTATCGCTGCCTGGAGGGCGCCGGATTGCCCTGGCTTGCGCCGGTGGGGAGGCTGGACAAGGCCAGTGAGGGGATGCTTCTCTTCAGCAATGATCCGCAATGGGCCGCGGCCATCACCGATCCGGCGCAGGGGCCGGACAAGACCTATCACGTGCAGATCGACCGGCTGCCGACGGCGGGCGAACTGCAACGCTTGCGGGACGGCATAGAGATTGAGGGCGAACGCCTTTGCGTGGCCAGTGTGCAGTTGCTGCGGCAGGGCGAACGGAACGCGTGGCTGGAAATCGTGCTGGAGGAAGGGCGCAACCGTCAGATACGGCGACTGCTCGCCGCGCTGGACGTGGGCGTGCTGCGGCTGGTGCGGGTGGCCATCGGCGAACTGCCGTTGGGAGCGTTGCCCAGCGGGCAGTGGCGTGTGCTCAGCGAGACCGAGCAGCGCTCACTCGTGCCGGATCGGCGTCGCAGTTGAGTGCGGCCAGCCCTAAGATCCGCGCTGCCCATTGTTGCCAGCAAGGAAGTCATGCGCCTGTATCCGCGGAGCCCGGTGTTGCTTTTGATCCTGTCGTTGGCCGGATGTGCAGGCCATCGCGCTGCCGAGGTGCCGACGCCGGTGGCCTCCAAAGTTGTGACCCTTACGCCGCAAGCGCGAGACGGACGCGGTTTCCTGCGATTCCACATGACACAGTCCGGCAGGCAGATGACCGCCGACCAGTTCGATGCCTGGATGAAGGCCAACGGGGTGCGCGTGGCGACGGGCAAGCCGAAAGCGCCAGGTAGCTAGCCCGGGCGCCGCCCCGGTAGCGGCATGAGGGGGACGTCCGGCCACGGACTGGGCGGCCGGTCACATGGCGACTGTGCGCGGCACTGGTGAAATCCGTACGTCAACGTGGGCGACGCGCAGGATTGCCTACACTCGGCCGAGTTCTCTGGGGAGAGACAGGCATGTGGGGAAAGTACCGAGTCGGGAACGACGTGCGGCCGTGGGCCGGTGCGCTGATGATGCTCTGGCTGGTCGGATGCGCAAGCCACCAGGCGGTGTCCCAATCCAGCCCACCGCAGCCGGCCCCTACGGAGGGGCGTGATGCGACTGGGGCTTATCGTTTCAACATGACCCAGCACGGCCGTCGGATGAGTGCCGACGAGTTCGACGCGTGGATGAAGGCGCGTGGGATCCGTGTGGCCAAGGGGGCATCATCGGATAGCCGTCAGCCTGCAACGCACGTGGCCGCCACGGCGGCGCGCAAGTCCGCGACAGGCAGACCGTCCGACACCCCGCGGCGCGCGACGGCCGCGGCAGCCACCGTGCGCCAGCGAGGCTCGGCAGCTGCCACACCGCCCGCACTCGTCGTCACCGCCGCCAAGCCGCCGGCCGCTGCCCCGGCTGCCGGCGGCAAGGCCAAGCCTGCCCCGCGATCCAAGCGTGCCGAAGTGGTCGGCTTGGGCGAAGCACCCGCCAAGGCGCCCAAGCGCGGCGAGGGCTGAGCCCCGCGCCGCGCAGGCAGCTCAGGCTTTCAGCACGCCCAGCTCGTGGCCGATGCGGGTGAATGCATCGATCGCACGGTCCAGGTGCTCGCGAGTGTGCGCGGCGCTGATCTGCGTGCGAATGCGGGCCTGGCCCTTGGGCACGACGGGGAAGAAGAAGCCGATTGCGTAGATGCCTTCTTCCAGCAGCCGCTGCGCGAAACGCTGGGCCAGGGGCGCGTCGTAAAGCATCACCGGGCTGATGGGGTGCGTGCCGGGCTTCAGATCGAAACCCAGGGCCGTCATCCTGTCGCGGAAATAACGTGTGTTCTCGACCAGTTGTTCGCGCAGTTCACCGGCGGCTTCCAGCATCTGGAACGCCTTGATGCCGGCTGCGACGACGTGCGGCGGCAGCGAGTTGGAGAACAGGTAGGGACGCGAGCGCTGGCGCAGCAGCTCGATCACTTCCTTGCGCGCGGTGGTGAAGCCGCCGAGCGCACCGCCCATGGCCTTGCCCAGCGTGCCGGTGAAGATGTCGATGCCGTCGAGCGCGCCCTTGACCTCGGCCGAGCCGCGACCGGTGGCCCCCAGGAAGCCGGTGGCGTGGCACTCGTCGATATGGACCAGCGCGTCGTACTTGCGCGCCAGCGCGGTGATCTCGTCAAGCGGAGCGATGAAGCCGTCCATCGAGAACACGCCGTCGGTGGTGATCAGCTTGGTCTTGCAGCCCGCCGCGTCGGCCGCCTGCAACTGCGCTTCCAGGTCGGCCATGTCGCAGTTGGCATAGCGGAAACGCTTGGCCTTGCATAGACGGACGCCATCGATGATGGAGGCATGGTTGAGCGCATCGGAGATGATGGCGTCGTTCTCGCCCAGCAGCGGCTCGAACAAGCCACCGTTGGCGTCGAAACAGGCGGCGTAGAGGATGGTGTCCTCGGTGCCGAAGAAGTCGGAGATCGTTTGCTCCAGCTGCTTGTGCAGATCCTGGGTGCCACAGATGAAACGCACCGAGGCCATGCCGAAGCCGTGGCTGTCCAGCGCGTCCTTGGCGACCTGGATGATGTCTGGATGGTCGGCCAGGCCCAGGTAGTTGTTGGCGCAGAAGTTCAGCACCGTGCGGCCATCGGCCAGGGTGATCTCGGCCGATTGCGGGCTGGTGATGATGCGCTCGGACTTGAACAGCCCCTGGTCGCGCAGGGTGTCGAGCTCATCGGCGTAGTGACGGGTCAGGCGGGGATCGGTCATGGCGGGAGACGGGGCGGAAAGCGCAGATTTTACCCTTGGTGCCGCCATCTGCCGCCCCCGTCATGCGCAATGGCTATAAGCGACGCCGCTTTGGTCATTTCCTGTGCCGCATGTGCGGTCGCAGCATCGTCGCTCCAGGGCAAAGGGGGCTTTGCCCGACCATGACGGAGCGACGGGGAATGCGGAAGCGACAGTCAGTTCGGAGCACTACCTTCCAATTGCGGTGGACCGGGCTGGCGTTGGCCTGTGCCTTGGCGGGCCTGCCGATGTGGGCGCAGGCGGCGGAGCCAACCGTCCAGGAGCTGCAGCGTCGCCTGGAAGCACTGGAACGGCGGCTGGGGACTGCCCCCGTGGCTGCCGACGCCGGTGAGGGCTTGGCCGACCTCGATCAGCGGCTGCGGGTGATCGAGCGCAGGCTGGAGTTGCAGGAAGAAGAGCGCGTGGCCAAGGCGAAGGAAGCCCCGGTCGTGGCGGTCAACGAGAAGGGTGCGTCGTTCAAGTCGGCCGATGGTGCCTACGAGATCCGGCTGCGAGGCTTGTTGCAGGGCGATGCGCGGTTCTACGTCGATGACGATGCGCAGCCGCAAAACGATACCTTCCTCATCCGTACCGCGCGGCCCATCATCGAAGGTTCGCTTGGCAAGCTCGTGGCGTTCCGCTTGACACCGGAATTTGCCGGCGACAGTGCCAGCATCGTCGACGCTTATCTGGACGTGCGTTTCAATCCGGCCTACACACTGCGCGCCGGCAAGTTCACCTCACCAGTGGGACTGGAGCGCCTGCAGTCTTCTTCAGCCTTGGCCGACATGGAGCGTGCGCTCCCGAGCGAGCTGGCGCCCAATCGGGACATCGGCATTCAGCTGCAGGGCGAGGTCGCCGCCGGCGCGTTCACCTATGCGGTGGGTGTCTTCAACGGCACCGTCGATGGGCGCGATGCGGTCACCAGCAATCCGGACGATGATTTGGAGTACGCGGGGCGGGTGTTTTTCGAACCCTTCAAGAACGATGTCGGCGCGTGGTCCGGGCTCGGCTTCGGCCTGGGCGCGAGCACCGGCGAGAAGCATGGCAGCGGCAACAATTACTTGCCGCGTTATCGCACGCCGGGCCAGGTGCAGTTCTTCAACTATCGCAGTACCGTGCTGGCCGATGGCGATAATGTTCGCTGGTCGCCGCAGGGCTATTACTACCTCAATGGCTTCGGCCTGCAGGGCGAATACATCGTTTCGCAACAGGAAGTGGCCATTGGCATCAATCGCGCCGACCTGGAAAACAAGGCATGGCAGGCCACCGCCAGCTACGTGCTCACGGGTGAAGAGGCCGGGTATCGCGGCGTCACGCGGCCGTCGCATCCGGTGGGCAAGGGTGATGGCTGGGGTGCATGGGAATTGGTGGGACGGTATGGTGTGCTTGAAGTGGATGACGCCGCCTTTCCCCTGTTCGCCAGTGCAGATGTCGCGGCACGACGAGCCGAAGCCTGGACGTTGGGCGTCAACTGGTACCTGACCAGCAACCTCAGACTGGTCTTCAATTATTCACAGACGCGATTCGATGGCGGCGCTATCGCCGGTGCAGATCGCGAAGACGAGAAGGCGGTGTTCTCCCGCCTGCAGGTGGCCTTCTGACCATGGAGACGAATGCAATGAAACATCCCAATTTCCGACGCCGTCGGTTCTGGCTGACTGCACTGCTGGGCTTGGTCCTGGTGGGCCCGGCGGCGGCGCGCGACGTGCAACTGCTCAATGTCTCCTACGATCCGACGCGCGAGCTGTACAAGGACTACAACACGGCCTTCGCCAAGCACTGGAAGGAGACCAAGGGCGACACCGTCACCATCGAGACGTCGCATGGGGGGTCCGGCAAGCAGGCGCGTGCGGTAATCGATGGTATCGAAGCCGACGTGGTGACCCTGGCACTGGCCTATGACGTGGATGCGATCGCGCAGAAGGCCAAGCTGATCCAGCCCGGATGGGACAAGCGCTTGCCGGACAACAGCGCTCCCTATACTTCGACCATTGTGTTCCTGGTGCGCAAGGGCAATCCGAAGAACATCAAGGATTGGCCGGACCTGCTGCGCTCGGGGGTATCGGTGGTGACGCCAAATCCGAAGACCTCGGGCGGCGCGCGCTGGAATTACCTGGCGGCCTGGGCCTATGCGGATCGCATCTTCAAGGGCGATCGCGAACGCACGCTCAACTACATGCGTGCGCTGTTCCGCAATGTGCCGGTGCTCGATACCGGTGCGCGCGGTGCTACCACCACGTTTGTCCAGCGCGGCATCGGCGATGTGTTGCTGGCCTGGGAAAACGAGGCATTCCTGGCGCAGGAAGAACTGGGGCCAGACAAGTTCGAAATCGTGGTGCCCAAGCTGTCCATCCTTGCCGAGCCGTCCGTTGCGCTGGTCGACAAGAATGTCGACAAGCACGGCACGCGAGAGGTCGCCGAGGCCTACCTGAAATATCTGTATTCGCCGGAAGGGCAGAAGATTGCCGCCAAGCATTACTACCGGCCGCGGCATGCGGAGTTTGCCGATCCGGTGGACGTAGCGCGCTTTCCCACGCTGGAACTGGTAACGATCCAGTCCGCGTTCGGATCCTGGGACAAGGCGCAGGCTGAACATTTCGCAGATGGCGGTGTGTTCGATCAGATCCAGGCGAGCAAATAGCCGATGGCGGTCCAGGTGCTCCAGCCGCCGCGGCGAAAGCCGCGGCATCGTGTGATCCCCGGGCTCGGTCTGAGCCTGGGGATTACGTTTGTCTGGCTGGGGTTGATCGTGTTGATTCCGTTGCTGGGCGTGTTTATCAAGACCAGCGGGTTGGGGTGGGCGGGCGTATGGCAGGTGTGGAGCGAGCCGCGGGTGCTGGCGGCGCTGAGGCTCAGTTTCGGCACCGCGCTGGCTGCGGCTGCCTTCAATGCCCTCATGGGTACTTGGGTGGCCTGGGTGCTGGTGCGCTATCCATTTCCGGGTAAGAGTGTTTTCGACGCCATGATCGATCTGCCGTTCGCATTGCCGACGGCGGTTGCCGGCATCGCATTGACGGCGCTTTACGGCGCCAACGGCTGGATCGGGCAATGGCTGGAGCCGCTGGGCATCAAAGTGGCCTACGCGCCGCTGGGCATCGTGGTGGCCTTGGTGTTTGTCGGCTTGCCGTTCGTGGTGCGGGTGGTGCAGCCCGTGCTGGCCGAAAGCGAACGCGAGCTGGAGGAAGCGGCTGCCACATTGGGAGCAGGTCGTTGGCACACCGTATTCAAGGTCGTGTTGCCGGCGCTGTGGCCGGCCGTGCTCACCGGGTTTGCGCTGGCCTTCGCCCGGGGGGTAGGCGAGTACGGGTCGGTGATCTTCATCGCTGGCAACTTGCCCAATGTGACCGAGATCGCGCCGCTGTTGATCACCATCCGGCTGGAAGAGTTCGACTATGCGGGCGCTACGGCGATCGCGGCGGCGATGCTGCTGCTGTCGTTTGTCGTACTGCTGGCCGTCAACGGCCTGCAGGGTTGGTTGCAGCGCAAAGGGCGGGAGTAGGGCACGATGAACCACGTCGTCTCCGAACTGCCCATCCCGCTGCAGGAGTCCGCCATGCCGGCTCGCCGGTCACGCGACACCGTCGCCGCCGCCACCACCGAGCCGCGCTGGGTACGCGCGCTGCTGATCCTGGGCGCGCTGGCGTTCCTGCTGTTCTTCCTGCTGCTGCCGCTGGTCCTGGTGTTCGCCGAGGCGCTGCGCGGCGGTGCCCAAGTGTTCTGGCGAGCGATCAGCGATCCGGACGCGCTGTCGGCGATCAAGCTGACCCTCTGGGTGACTGCCATCGTGCTGCCGCTGAATCTGGTATTCGGCGTGGCGGCTGCATGGGCTGTGGCCAAGCACCAATTTCGTGGAAAACGCGTGCTGGTGAGCCTGATCGACCTGCCCTTCTCGGTGTCTCCGGTGGTGGCCGGCCTGATCTTTGTGCTGATCTTCGGGCGTAACGGGTGGGCCTGGCCGCTGATCGAAGAGGGTTGGCACGTGCAGTTGCCGATCGTGGGCGAAACCCTGCTGAAGCTGCCAAAGATCATTTTTGCCATCCCGGGCATCGTGCTGGCGACGACGTTCGTGACCTTCCCTTTCATCGCCCGCGAACTGATGCCGCTGATGGAGCAGCAAGGCAGCGACGAAGAGCTCGCCGCGCTGAGCCTGGGCGCCAACGGCTGGCAGATGTTCTGGCGGGTGACCCTGCCCAACATCCGCTGGGGCCTGGTGTACGGCGTGCTGTTGTGCGGGGCGCGGGCGATGGGCGAGTTTGGCGCCGTCTCGGTGGTCTCCGGCCACATCAGGGGTCGGACCAACACGCTGCCGCTGCACGTGGAGATCCTCTACAACGAATACGCGTACAGCGCTGCTTTCGCATGTGCGGCGCTGCTGGCGCTGAGTGCGCTGGTGACGCTGGCATTGAAATCCTATCTGGAATGGCGGCATGGCGAATCGCTCGCCGCCAGCCATCGACACTGAATATCGAGGTGAGCATGGGCATCCGCATCCAAGGATTGCGCAAGCAGTTCGACCAGGGTTTTGTCGCGCTGGATGGCATCAACCTGGACATCCGCCAGGGCGAGTTGCTGGCACTGCTCGGGCCCTCGGGTTCGGGCAAGACCACGTTGCTGCGAATCATTGCCGGCCTGGAGGGCGCCGATGAGGGACGCGTGTTGTTCGGCAACGAAGATGCGACCGGCATGAGCGTGCAGTCCAGGCGAGTCGGCTTTGTGTTCCAGCACTACGCGCTGTTCCGCCATATGACGGTGTTCGAGAACGTCGCCTTTGGTCTGCGCGTGCGCAAAGGCGCTGAACGTTGGTCGCAGGCACGCATTGCCGATCGCGTGCGTGAACTGCTTTCGCTGGTGCAACTGCAGGAACTGGAGCGCCGCTATCCGACGCAGTTGTCCGGTGGCCAGCGGCAACGCGTGGCCCTGGCGCGCGCGCTGGCGATCGAGCCGCGCGTGCTGCTGCTGGACGAGCCGTTTGGCGCGCTCGACGCGCAAGTGCGGCGTGACCTGCGCCGTTGGCTGCGCGAACTGCACGATCGCACGGGGCTGACGACCGTATTCGTTACCCATGACCAGGAGGAGGCGCTGGAGCTGGCCGATCGGGTGGCCATCCTCAACCAGGGGCGGATCGAGCAGCTCGATAGCCCGGCGACGGTCTACGACCACCCCGCCTCCCCGTTTGTCTACGGATTCGTGGGCGAGGTCAATCGGTTGCCCGGGCAAGCCACCGGCGCGCAGGTCCAGGTGGCGGGCCGTTCGCTGCCTCTGCAAAGCCCGGCACAGGGACAGGTCGCGTTGTACGTGCGACCGGAAGACCTGGTGCCGGAGAGTGAAGGCTGGCCGGCCACGGTGGTGGCGACCCAGCGCAGCGGGGCGCGATTGCGGTTGCGCGCTCGCCTCGAACAGGGCGACCGGGAAGTGGAGCTGGAGGTGCCGGCCGCGGAGGCTGCCTACCAATCGGGGCAGCGCCTGCATCTGGCTGCGCGTCGATACGCTGTTTTTCCGGAAGGTTGAGGGTGGGCGACGAAGGTGCGGGGTAGGCAGGAAGCCGCCTGGCAGGACGGGGAATGGGCAGCGCCGTGACACGGGTGTTGCACTGCAGCGTCAGCTCGGTTAAAAATCTGTAAAACCGAGTTGGACCTCGCAGTTTCCTCCCCCCACCAGGAGATTCGCCGCATGAAGTCGCTGACTTTTGGTTGTGCCGCTGTCCTTGCGCTGTCCGCGCTATCCCCAATGCTGGCTTATGCCCAGGACGAGGTCGTCGTCGTCGAAGAAGAGGAAGACAGTTTCCCGATCAGCGGCACGTTCGCCGTCACCAACGACTATGTCTTCCGCGGGATCTCCCAGACCAACGAGGACCCGGCGTTCCAGGCCGGTATCACCTATACCTCGCCCATCGGCCTGTATGTGGGTGCGTGGACGTCCAACGTCGATTTCGGACCGGGCGACCCGGACTGGGAAGTCGACGGCTTCGTCGGCTACAACGTCGATCTGGCCGAGGACTGGAACTTCGATGTGATGGTCAACCGTTACAACTATCCCGGTGCCGGCGCGTCGAACTACAACGAGCTGATCACCAAGACCACGTTCCTGGATAGCTACAGCCTGACGGTCGCCTACACCAACGATGTGTATGGCCTGGACGAGGACAGCTTCTATTACGCGTTTGGCGCCGACTGGTCGATGCCGGCCGATTTCAGCGTCGGAGTGCATGTCGGTCGCACCACGTTTGCCTCGGCGATCGATTACAAGGACTACACCGACTACAGCGTGACCGTAGGCAAGGACTGGGGTCCGCTCAATGTGACGGCGGGGTACTACGACACGGACAGCAGCGCCGAGTACGATTTCGGCAAGCAGAACTCCGACAGCCGCGTGGCCGTGGTCGCCACCGTCAGCTGGCCGTAAGGCAGGCGGTGCAGGAAGGAAAAAGGCGCCGCGAGGGCGCCTTTTTCTGTTTCAGCAGTAGTGTGGTCAGTGCCAGCTCAACACGACCTTGCCGGCCTTGCCTTCTTCCATCAGGTCAAAGCCCTTCTGGAAATCCTCGATGGGCAACTGGTGGGTAAGCACCTTGCCCAGCGGGAAGCCGGAGAGCACCAGCTGGGTCATCTTGTACCAGGTCTCGTACATCTTGCGGCCGTAGATGCCCTGCACGGTCAGGCCCTTGAAGATGATCTTGTCCCAGTCCGCGCCGGCACCGCGCGGCATGATGCCGAGCATGGCGATCTTGCCGCCGTGGTACATGCAATCAAGCATGTCGTTGAACGCGCGCGGATTGCCGCTCATCTCCAGCCCGACGTCGAAGCCCTCCATGTGCAGGTCCTTCATTACGTCCTTGAGCGAGGTGTTGGCGACGTTGACCACGCGCGTGGCACCCATGTCGGCGGCCAGCTTGAGGCGGAAGTCGTTGACGTCGGTGACCACGACATTGCGCGCGCCGATGTGCTTGCAGATACCGGCGGCGATGATGCCGATGGGACCGGCGCCGGTGATCAGCACGTCTTCGCCGACCACGTCGAATTCCAGCGCGCAATGGGCTGCGTTGCCGTAAGGGTCGAAGAAGGCGGCCAGCTCACTGGGAATCTGGTCGGGGATGGGCCACAGGTTGGAGGCCGGCATCACGATGTATTCGGCAAAAGCGCCGTTGCGGTTGACGCCGATGCCGACGGTGTTCGGGCACAGGTGCTGGCGTCCGCCACGGCAGTTGCGGCACTGGCCGCACACGATGTGGCCTTCGGCCGACACGCGCTGGCCGACCTGGTAGCTGGTGACGGCCGAACCCACTTCGGCGATCCGGCCGACGAATTCGTGGCCGATGGTCAGCCCCGGCTGGATCGTGCGCTGGCTCCATTCGTCCCACAGGTAGATGTGCAGGTCGGTGCCGCAGATCGCGGTCTTTTCCAGCTTGATCAGCACCTCGTTGGGGCCCGGCACCGGCACCGGGACTTCTTCCAGCCAGATGCCCTTGGCTGCTTCGCGCTTGACCAGCGCTTTCATCATTTGCGTCATTGGTGCCGACCTGTGGGGGAGAGAGGGCGCGAATTATAAGGCGCAGTGGCCCAAGGCCCGTGTTGCGGCGCCAGATGGTCGCTGCGGGGTGCCGGAAGCCGGGGGGCGGCCGGTGGCATGCCAGGCCCCGGTTCGGGCCGGGGGAGCGGTTATGATGCCGCTCCGCCGGTGTGCCACCGCGCGTCCTCCCCCCAGGAAACATCTTGCATGCGCATTCTGCTTGCCCGACACGGTGAGACGCCGTGGAACGCCGAAGGCCGTTACCAGGGCCAGATCGACATCCCGCTTTCACCGGTCGGCCAGTCCCAGGCGCAGGCGCTGGGCGAAAGGCTCAAAGACGTGACCATCGACCGGGCGGTCGCTTCGCCGCTGTCACGCGCGCAGGCCACCGCACGCTATGCGCTGGGTCCCGAGCGCGAGGCGATGTTGCAGCTCGATGCCGACCTTCAGGAAATCGCCCACGGTGAATGGGAGGGCTTGCTGGCCAGCGAGATCCACGACAAGGATCCGGCACGCCTGCAAGCGTGGCGCGACGAACCCGACACGGTTTTGATGCCCGGTGGCGAATCGCTGCGCCAGGTGCTCGAGCGTTCGTGGCGCGGCCTGGTCCAGGCCACCGAAGGCCTGGGGCCGGAAGACACCTTGCTGGTGGTCGCCCACGATGCCGTCAATCGCGTCCTGTTGTGCAAAGTGCTGGGCGTGCCGCTGTCGCGGTTGTGGACCTTCCGGCAGGCGCCCACCACGCTCAACCTGCTGGAGGGCGAGGATGTCGATCATCTCGAGGTGGTGCGCCTGAATGACTGCAGCCACCACACGCCCTTCTTCGGCGAGGCCAAGCACCGCGCGCTGTGATGGCCGTCGATGTAGTCCTCCGATGCTTGAGATCGTTCAAAACCACGCTCGCGGACGCCTTCGCGCGGCGATAGGCTGGGCAGGTCGTTGGCTTGCCTTGCGCGCGTTCATTGCCCCCATGCCCTCTCGTTATCTCCAGTCCGATCTCCAGGCGCGCGCCGATGCGTTCGTGCGGCGCGTGTATGCGATGCGCGTGCTCGGCCTGCTGTTGCTAGTCCTGCCCTACGGCTCGCGGCTGCTGGAGCAGGGCGTGGCGTGGCCGTTCTGGATATTGGTGGGCCTCAACGTGCTGGTATGGCCCCACCTGGCCTACTGGTGGTCGCGGCGATCGCAAGACCCCATGGCGAGCGAGTTCCGCCACCTGGTGGTGGATGCGGTATTGGCCGGCTTCTGGATCGCGGTGTCGCAGGTCGATCTGATACCGGCGGCGGCCTTGCTGAGCATCCTGGCCGCCGATCGCATGGCCGCGGGGAGTTGGCCGCTGCTGTTGCGCGCGGCCGTGGCCGGCGTGGCGGGTTTTGTGTTGACCTGGTGGCTGCTGGGCTTCCCGTGGCAGCCGGCCAGTTCGTTGCGCACCACGGCCCTGGCGCTGGGTTCGCTGTTCGTCTACTTGCTGGTGCTCAGCCACGTCACCTACCAGTTGACCCGGCGCATCGCGTTGCAGAACCGCGAACTGGATCGCCTGAACCTTACCGATGCCGGGGTAGACCTGCCCAATCGCCGGTTTTTCCACGCGCGCGCCAGCGACCTGATTGCCTCGGCACGTGCCAGTGGCGCGCAAGCCGTGCTGCTGCTGATCGACGTGGACCAGTTCAAGTCGATCAATGACCGCCATGGCCACGGGGCGGGCGATGAGGTGCTTCGCGAGATCGCCGGGTTGCTGCGCGAGCAGGCGGGGGCCAGCGGATTTCCGGCGCGCATCGGCGGTGACGAATTCACGTTGCTGCTGCCAGCCTCCCTGTCCGAAGGCGAGGCCACCGCACAACGACTGCGCGAGGCCATGGCCGCACTGCAGATGGCTCGATATCCGGAACTGCAGATCAGCCTGAGCATCGGCGCCGCCCAACTTGCCGCCCACCATCGCGGACTGGACGACTGGATGGGCGCGGCCGACCGGGCGATGTACGTAGCCAAGGCAGCCGGACGCGCCGGCGCAAGGCGCTGATCGGCCGGCGCGGCGTGCATGAAACCGGGATAATGGCGCGCCCAATGTCTCGCCGTCGCCTACCGTGACCCTTCCTGTCTCCCTCGCCGACTGGCTCGTCTATATCGAGCGGCAGCATCCGAAAACCATCGAAATGGGCCTGGACCGCGTACGTGCGGTCGCAGGCCGGATGGCGCTGCGAGCGCCTGCCAGGAAGACCATCGTGGTCGGCGGCACCAACGGCAAGGGGTCGACGGTCGCCTTCATCGAGGCCATCGCGCGCGCCGCCGGCTGGAACGTGGGGGCCTATACCTCGCCGCACCTGCTGGCCTACAACGAGCGTGTGCGTATCGATGGGCGCGATGCCGATGACGACGCGTTGGTGGCCGCTTTTTCCGCAGTGGAGGCGGTGCGCGGCGATACACCGCTGACCTATTTCGAGTACGGCACGCTCGGCGCGCTTTGGTTGTTTGCCCGAGCCAGGTTGGATCTGGCCGTTCTCGAAGTGGGGCTGGGAGGGCGCCTGGATGCCGTCAACCTGGTCGACGCGGATGTGGCGGTGATCACTACCGTGGACATCGACCATACCGACTGGCTGGGTACGGACCGCGAAAGCATCGGCGAGGAGAAGGCCGGGATCGCGCGCGCCTGGAAGCCCTTGGTGCTGGGCGAGATCGATCCGCCGTCCAGCGTGCTGCGGCGCGCCTATGGGGTCGGTGCCAACGCGATCCGCTACGGCAGCGATTATTTCTGTGAGCCGATCGATGCCGCGCGTTGGCGCTGGCGCGACGTCTCGGTGCGCCTTGAACTGCCGATGCCGGCGTTGCAGGCACCGGTGCAGCTGGCCAATGCCGGCGCGGCGATCGCGGCATTGCGTGCGCTTCGCAAGCCGGTGCCGCGCCAGGCCTGGGCCGAAGGCGTGGCAGGCGCCCATGTGGCCGGCAGGCTCCAGGCGCTGCAGGTCGGCGGGGTGGAAGTGCTGCTTGACGTGGGGCACAACCCGCAGGCGGCCCGCGAGTTGGCCAACGCCCTGCGCGCCCGTCCCGTGCCCGGCACCACCCACGCCGTCTATGCGGCGCTCGCCGACAAGGACAGCGCTGCGGTGGTGGCCGAACTGGCGGGCGAGGTGGCGCATTGGCAGCTGGCGGGTCTGGAGGGCGCTCGCGGGCAGTCGGCAGAAGCGCTACGCCAGCGCCTGGCGGGCACGAGCGCCGGATCGGCGGACCTGGCGGAGAATGTCGCGCAGGCCTTGGCGCAGACTTTGTCCCGGGCCCAGCCGGGAGATCGGGTGCTGGTATTCGGTTCGTTTCACACCGTCACCGACGCTTTGAAGTCGCTTCATTCAGTTGCTTGAGGGCGGCGGGGCGGGACGGGCCTTATAATCGGCACCGCCTCCGCCACGCCGCTCAATGACCTCGTGGATACAGCCCTGAAACAGCGCCTCATCGGTGCCGCCGTCCTGGTGGCACTTGCCGTGATCTTCCTGCCGATGCTGGTCAAGGGCCCTGCGCCCGACTCTGGCGTGGCCGATGTGCCGCTGCAGGCGCCGCCTGCGCCGGCCGATGGCCAGTTCGAGACGCGGGAACTGCCGCTTGTCACCCCGGGCAACGCACCTGCCGGTGGCGCGGTGGGCATGAACAATGGGGCGCCCGCGCCGGCCACGGTGAAGGATCCGCCGGCGACTTCGCCGGCCAGCACCGATGGTGTCGCGCTGCCTCCGGCGGCGGCAGCGGGCAACTACGCGGTCAATTTCGGCGCCTACGCCAGCGAAGCGGACGCCGATGCGGTGATTGCGCGCCTCAAACAATCGCAGCTGCCTGGCTTCATCCAGAAGACCGAGATCAATGGACGCCCGGCTTGGCGCGTGCGCATCGGGCCCTATGTAGACCAGGCGCAGGCCGAATCGGTTCGATTGCAAGCGGTGAAGGTGCGCAGCGACGTCAACGCGCAAGTGGTGACGCTGGATGCCGATGCCGCGGCTCCCGCCCCGGCCCCGGCGCCCGCTCCGGCCGTGGCCACGCCGATGGCGGCCCCGCCGGCAGCGGTGACCCGCACCGAGCAGTTGCCGCCGGAGCCGGCCAAGGCCGTGGCGGCCGCGCCCAAGCCCAGCGCGCCGGCTCCCAAACCCGCTGCGCCGGTCGCGGCGACTCCCACGGCCGCGCCCAAGCCGCAGGTCCCGGCGGTCGCCAAGCCGGTGGCGCCGAGCGCGCCGGCAGCCAGCGGCGTGGGCTTTGCGGTGCAGCTGGGCGCCTTTGGTCGTCCCGAAGATGCCAATGCGTTGCGCGACAAAGTGCGCGGTGCCGGTTTCAACGCCTTCGTCGAGCAGGTCCGCACCGACAAGGGCACGCTCAACCGTGTGCGCGTCGGACCGGTCGCCAACCGCGCCGATGCTGAACAGCTCAAGGCACAAGTGGCCGGTAAGGTCGGCATTTCGGGCATGGTGCGGCCGCATCCTTGAAACCATCGATGCGGGCACCCATCCAGGGTGCGAACCAGGCGCCCGGTAGTCGCACGGCTGGGTGCGCGGAGCCCGGCGCGTGATCGATCTGGTCCTGTTGGGCGTGATCGGGTTGTCGGCGTTGCTCGGCTTGTTTCGCGGCTTCATCGGGATCGTGGTCGGGACGTTGTCCTGGTTGCTCGCGGTCTGGTTGTCGTTCCTGTTCGGTCATGCGGCGGCCTTGTGGCTGTCGCACGGGCAAACGCCGTCGCTGGCCCAATACCTGGGCGGCTACGGCGGTGTGTTCATCGTGGTGTTCGCGGCGATCGCGCTGCTGGGTTGGGCGTTGCGCGCGGCGGTCAACGCGGTGCGGCTGGGCGGGGTGGACCGGATGTTCGGTTTCGCGCTCGGGTTGGTTCGCGGCGTGGTGGTGGCTTGTGTGCTGGTGTTGTTGATGGGCTACAGCTCGCTGCCGCAGGAGCCATCGTGGCGCCAGTCGCAGATGTTGCCGTGGTTGCAGCCGGGCGCTGAATGGATGCGTGCGCAGTTGCCTGACTGGGAGGTCCCCGCGCCGGAGATCGGCGAGTTGGGCAAGTTGGCGCTGCCGGGCGATAATAGGGAATCTTCGGCGACGGGAAGGCCCGTCGCACTGCCCGCGGCGGAAGGCCACGCGGGCCAGGGCGCGGAGCCCGGCGGATCACCCGCTGCGTTGCCCGCCAATATCGAACAGGTGCCGCTCAACGACGGCGAACACGACCCGCGACGGGTCGACCCCCACGGCCAGGCAAGGCCACCTTCACATTGAGGGCGCAAGCCCCAGCGGAGAACGCGGAACATGTGTGGCATCGTCGGTATTGTCGGCAACGAAAACGTCGCCGCGCAGCTCTATGACGGCCTGACCGTCCTCCAACATCGTGGCCAGGACGCGGCGGGCATTGCGACTGCCGATGGCACGCGCCTACGCGTGCAGAAGGGCAATGGCCTGGTGCGGGACGTCTTCGACGACAACCGCATGGCACTGCTGGAAGGGCGGGTGGGCATCGCCCATTGCCGCTACCCCACGGCCGGATCCGAGGGCACGGACGAGGCACAGCCGTTCTACGTGAACTCGCCCTACGGCATCGCGTTGGCCCACAACGGCAACCTCATCAACACCGAGGCGTTGCGCCAGCAGGTGTTCGAGGCCGATCGCCGCAACGTCAACACCGAGTCGGACAGCGAAGTGCTGCTGAACATCTTCGCCTTCGAGCTGGATGCGCAGCGCACGCTGTCGCCGGAAGCGGCGATTCGCGCCGTGGCTGGCGTGCATCGGCGCTGCAAGGGCGGCTATGCGGTGGTGAGCGTGGTACTGGGCCTCGGCCTGGTCGCCTTCCGCGATCCGCACGGCATCCGTCCGCTGGTACTGGGCAAGCGCAGCCAACCCGAGGGCGACGAATACATCGTGGCCTCCGAGTCGTCCGCGTTGGACATCCTCGGGTTCCAGCGCGTACGTGACGTGCTGCCCGGCGAGGCCCTGGTGATCACTGCGCGCGGCGAGCTGTTTTCCGAAGTGTGCGCACCGCACACCGAGCACACACCGTGCATCTTCGAGTACGTGTATTTCGCACGGCCGGACTCGATGATCGACAACGTCTCGGTGCACAAGGCGCGCATGCGCATGGGACAGAAGCTGGGCGAGAAGATCCTGAGACTGCGTCCGGACCACGACATCGACACGATCATCCCGATCCCGGATACCTCGCGCGATGCCGCGCTGGAGATGTCCAACGTGCTCGGCGTGAAGTACCGGGAAGGCTTCGTCAAGAACCGCTACGTGGGCCGTACCTTCATCATGCCGGGGCAGGGCGAGCGGGTGAAATCGGTGCGCCGCAAGCTCAATCCGATCCACCTGGAATTCCGCAACCGCGTGGTGCTGCTGGTGGACGACTCGATCGTGCGCGGCACCACCAGCCGGCAGATCGTGCAGATGGTGCGCGAGGCCGGTGCGCGCAAGGTGTACCTGGCCTCGGCCGCCCCGCCGGTGCGTTACCCCAACATCTACGGCATCGACATGCCGGCTGCCGAAGAGTTGATCGCCCACAACCGCACCGAGCAGGACGTACAGGAGTTCCTGGGCGTGGACTGGCTGATCTACCAGGACCTGGAAGACCTGGAGAGCGCGGTGCGCGAAGGCAACCCGGCACTGACGCACTTCGACTCTTCGTGCTTCAACGGCCACTACACCACGGGTATCGAGCCTGGCTACTTCGAGCGCATCCAGCAGTTGCGTTCGGATGAAGCCAAGCACAAGCGCCGCGCCTGAGCCCGGGCGCGATGCCCATGGCCCAGGCCTTGCCCGACGATCTTTTGCAGGCGGCGCAGCAGTGTCTCGCTGCCGCCGATCCGAATGAGAAGGTCGCGCTGACGCAGCGGTACGCCGCTGCATTCGCCCGGGGCGAGCTCGGGTTGCCGCTGGACGCGACCGCACCTCAAACCATTTGCATGCCAGGCCGACCGCCGAGGCCGCAGCTCGTGCATCCGCGCGACCTGCCGCGACGCGGACTGGGCACTGCCGAAGGACGCGCCGCCTTCCTGCATGCCATCGCGCACATCGAACTCAATGCCATCGATCTGGCCTGGGACGCGGTGTACCGCTTCCGCGAGCCGCCGCGCGAGTTCCATGCGGACTGGGTGTCGGTTGCCGCCGATGAGTCCAGGCATTTCCAACTACTGCAGGCACGCCTGCGCGACTACGGCTTCGAGTACGGCGACTTCGACGCGCACAACGGCCTGTGGGAGATGTGCGAGAAGACGGCCCACGACGGTTTGGCGCGCATGGCGCTGGTGCCGCGCGTGCTGGAAGCGCGAGGGCTCGATGTCACGCCGGGCATGATCGTCAAGTTGCGTTCGCTCGGCGACGCTGACACGGTGGAAGTGCTGGAGATCATCCTGCGCGAAGAGGTCTCACACGTGGCGGCCGGTTCCCGCTGGTATCGCTGGTATTGCGAGCGTGCCGGCATCGAGCCGCGCGCGCGTTTCAAGGAGTTGTTGCGCGAGTACGCGGGCGGCTACCTGCATGGACCTTTCAACATGGAGGCGCGGCTGCTGGCCGGCTTCGACGAAGAAGAGCTGGCGAACCTGGTGGAGCAGAGTGCGGCTTTGCGACGTCCGCCGGCCACGGCCTGATCTGGTGGCCACGGGATGGATCCAACGGCGTAGTGATCGCCGGTGGTGAGGTCGAAGCGCCGCACGCCGTCGGCGAGCTGCCGGCAGGGCTTGGCCTGGTCAGGTTGCATGCCCGCTCAGCGGGCCAGTGTTTCCAGCTGCATGCCGTCCGCATCCACGCGCAGCACCGAACCCTGTTCGTACCAATCGCCGAGCACCACCCGGGTGCAAGGCATTTCGCCGACCTGCAGCGAATGGATGGCGGGTCGATGCGTGTGGCCGTGGATGAGGCGGTCCACCCCGTAGCGGGCAAACGTGGCTTCCACTTCTGTCGGCGCGACGTCGGTGACGGTCTCGAACTGCGCGCGATCGCCTTCCTTCAATTCGGACTGACGGGCCTGGCTGGCGGCGCGGGCCTGCTGCGCGAACGCGACGCGCGCGGCGAGCGGTTGCGACAGGAACTGCGCGATGAAAGCCGGATCCCGCGTCTGCGCGCGGAATTGCTGGTAGGCCACGTCGTCGGTGCATAGCAGGTCGCCGTGCATGAGCAGCGCGGGACGGCCGTAGAGATCGATCACGCACGGATCGGGCAGGATGCGCAGGCCTGCACGGTGGGCATAGTCCTCGCCGACCAGGAAGTCCCGGTTGCCGGCCATGAAGTACACCGGAACGCCGCTGTCGGACAGTTCCCGCAGCGCAGCCGCCACCGCGTCGGCGGCGGGCGAGGGCGTGTCATCTCCGATCCATGCTTCAAACAGGTCGCCCAGGATGTAGAGCGCATCGGCCTGCCGGGCTTCACCCCGTACGAAATCCAGGAACAGGTCGGTGATGGCCGGACGCGCCGGATCCAGGTGCAGGTCGGAAACGAAGAGGGTCGTCATCGGGCCATTGTAGGCCAGGCCTGCAACGGCGAGCCGGCAGGATTCACAAGGGCAGCAGCGTGGCCACCGGCAGGAACCACAGTGACAGGCTGGCCAGGGTTGCACCGATGGCGGTGGCCGCCAATACATCGCTGGGATAGTGCAATCCCAGCACGACGCGCGAGAGGGCCACGCAGGCCGAGAACGGGACAAGCAGCGTGGCGAGCCAGGGGTAGTACGCCAGTGCCACGATGCTGAAGGACACCGCGTGCAGGGTGTGGCCGGAAGGAAAACTGAACTCGTCCAGCGGGCGGATCCAGGCGCGGATACGCAGGTCCGCGGCGAACGGACGCGGGCGTCGCGTCCAGCGCTTGAGCGACTTGTACAGCGTCAAGGCCAGCACGCCGGTGATGGCCATGTGGACCGACGCGCGCAGCCCGGCCAGGCCATCCACGAGCACCAGCAAGCCCATCAGGGCGTACCAGAACACGCCGTCGCCCAGGCGGCTGGTGGAGGCGAAGAACCGGCGCACCCGATGGCGGCGGCACCACACGTTGGCATGCCTGCACCAACGGGTCTCTCGACCGCGCAACGCCTCAAGCCGCATCGACGGCATAGCGTCTCTCCGCAGGAATCAACGATTGCAGCGTGGCGTCGAAATCGGCCACCACCCGGTCCGGATGCAATTGTTTCATCGACTCGCTCGCGGCGGCGCCGATGCGGCGACGTCCCTCGTCGTCGGTCGCCAGGCGCACGGCCGCTTGAACGAATTCCACCTCCTCGTTCACCGCCGCTCCGGTGATCCCGTGGCGCAGGTATTGGCGCGCGGCGCCGTAGTCGAAGGCGACCGTGGCCACGCCGCTGGCCATGGCTTCCAGCGTGACATTGCCGAAGGTCTCGCTACGGCTGGGGAACAGGAACAGATCGCCGCTGGCGAAGTGGCGGGCCAGTGCATCGCCGCGCTGGATGCCGCAGAAAATGAAGTCCGGGTTTTCCTGCTGCAGGCGCTCGCGCATCGGGCCATCGCCGACCCAGACGAAACGTGCCTTCGGCCGCACCTGTTGCAATTGGCGAAAGGCGCGCACCGCCAAGGGCAGGTTCTTCTCGCCGGCGATTCGACCCACGTAGATGGCGGCGAAACCGTGGCCGTCGATGCCCCATTGCTCGCGCAACGCCGGATCGCGGCGGCGCGGATCGAACTGCAGGCTGTCGACTGCGCGGGCCAGCAGGCGCACGCGCTCGAAGCCGCTGTCGGCCAGGAATTGCTGCAATTCGTGGGTCGGCACCAGCGTGGCGGCGGCCTGGTTGTGGAATCGGCGCATCCAGCGCAGCGCCGCGCCTTGCAGCCAGGCGGCGCCGTATTCGGGCAGGTATTCGTCGAAGCGAGTGTGGAATCCGCTGGCCACCGGAATGCCCAGGCGGCGTGCGGCGCGCATCGCCGACCACCCTAGCGGGCCTTCGGTGGCAATGTAGATCGCATCGGGGCGCTGCTCGCCCCAGTGCCGGGTCAGGCGCTGGGTGGCAGGCAGGCCGAAGCGCAGCCCCGGATAACGCGGCAGTGAGGCGCCGCGTACGAGCAACGCATCGACCGGCGCCGAGTCGGCGGGCGAGTCGGTCACTTGGCGGGGCCGCACGACCTCGACCTGGTGCCCGCGCGAACGCAGGCCAGTCTCCAACCCGTGCACGGTCAGCGCGACGCCGTTGACCTCCGGCGGATAGGTCTCGGTGACGATGGCATAGCGCATGGGCAACCCTCCGTGGTGGCCACTGTCGCGCGAGGCGGTGGCAGCCACGTTGCAGGGATATGCCAAGCAGATGACGGTGGTCGATGGCCGGCTGGCTGCCTGCCTTCGGGGCGGCGGCTACGCGACGAACGGCTTGAACGCGATACCCAATCCGGCCATCCCTTCCACTTCGCCGATCAAGTCGGCGCGCAACAGCGGTCGCGACTCCAGCCAGTCCTGCGAAAGCACCAGCGACAGACGATCGCCCTCGGCGGTCAATTCCAGGGTGGGGATCGGATCGGACTCATGTGCCCGATGCAGCAACACCGCCAGGCGCAGCAGGGCGGCCCGGCGACGGGTCGGCAGCAGCAGGCGGTCCGGCAGGGCCTCGAACGCGTTCTTGGGGACGTTGCGGCGATGCGTGCGCACCAGCGCCGCGAGCACCTGCTGTTCCTGGCGAGAGAAGCCGGCGATATCGGAGTTTTCGAGCACGTAGCTACCGTGCACGTGGTATTGGCTGTGGGCAATCATCAAGCCCAGCTCGTGCAAGCGCGCCGCCCAGCCGAGTCCCCGTGCGTCGTCGCCATCCAGGGCCCATGCCTGGGCCACTTGCGTGAGTAAGCGTTGCGCTGTCGCCTGCACGCGTTCTGCCTGGCTTTCATCGATGCCGTAGCGCTGCACCAGCGCGGCCACTGATCCATCGCGCGGGTCATCGGCGCCGGCGCGGCCGAGCATGTCGTAGAGAATGCCCTCGCGCATCGCAGCCTTGCTGACCATGAGCTTCTCCAGCCCCAGCGCCTGGAAAGCGGCTTCCAGGATCAGGATCCCGCCGGCAATGATCGGGCGACGGTCCGCCGACAGGCCGGGCAGCTCGATGTCCTCGATGCGCTTGGCCTTGAGCAATTCCTCGCGCAGCACGGGCAGTGCCTGCGCGGTGATGGCGCCCTTGGTGAGTTTCATCGCGGCGCAGATCTCGCCGATCGACTTATGGGTGCCCGACGAGCCGATCGCTTCGTGCCAACCCAGGGCGCGGTAAAGCGTAGCGAACTGCTGGAACTCGGCACCGATCTCGGTCAGCGCATCTTTCCATCGTTTCTTGGACAGCTTGCCGCCCGGGAAGAACCGCCGCGTACTGGCAATGCAGCCGGCCTGCAGGCTTTCGCGCTCCAGGGTCTGGAAGCCGCGGCCGATGATGAACTCCGTCGAGCCGCCGCCGATGTCGATCACCAGGCGGCGATGGTCGGGCTTGGGCGGTTGTGCGTGGGCCACGCCCAGGTAGATCAGGCGCGCCTCTTCACGACCGCTGACGACTTCGATCGGATGGCCGAGCGCGATTTCCGCCGGCGCCAGGAAAGTCTGGGGCGAGCGCAATTGGCGCACGGTATTGGTGGTCAGTGCGCGCACCCGTTGCGGCGGGATCTCGCGGATGCGCTGGCCGAAGCGGGCCAGGCATTCGAGGGCGCGATCGCGTGCTTCGGCCGACAGCCCGCCCTTGCCATCCAGGCCATCGGCCATGCGCACGGTCTCACGCAACCGGTCCACCACGCGCAGCTGCCCGAGGGTGTAGCGAGCGATGATCATGTGGAAGCTGTTGGAGCCCATGTCGATGGCCGCCAGCAGTTCACCGTCCTGCAACGGCGGGGAGGTAGGGGAAGGATTGGGCATGCGCGAATGTTAGCGTGGGGGCGGTGCCGGCGCAGTAATTAGCGTCGATTTGCCGAAAGGCAAGCTCACCTGTAATGCCGGCGTGAAGGCTGCCATGGCCGAGCGCAAGTCAGGGCGCCGAACCGGCGCACCGCATTGGATCTGCCGGCCGGCCAATTCGACCACGGTTGCCCGATACCTGCACGAGATTGCCCGCTACTCGAAAACGGTTGCCGGGCGGCCCGGGGCAGGCAGTGCCGACGCCACGAGCGCATGGCGATGGCTTGCCGAGAGGCGACTACACCCCGTCGAGCAGCGACTGCTGCGCCGAGTGCGGCGGGTGCCCTGGGGCGGGGGCAAGCTTGCGGTAGACGCCGTCGGCCCCAAGCTCCCACGCGTTGCAGTTGTCTTCGAGGTAGTTGCGCAGCGCTTCGCGGTAGACGCGTGCCGCCACTTCCCGGTCCAGGATCGGAAAACAGGTTTCCACGCGCCGCAGCAGGTTGCGTTCCAGCCAATCGGCGCTGGCGCAGAACAGCTCCGGATCGCCATCGTTGCCAAACCAATACACCCGGCTGTGCTCCAGGAAACGGCCCACGATCGACAGCACCCGGATGTTGTCCGACACGCCGGGCACGCCGGGGCGCAACGTACAGGCACCGCGCACGATCAGGTCGATCTGCACCCCGGCCTGGGAGGCCTGGTACAGCGCACGGATCACCTGCGGCTCATTGAGCGCGTTCATCTTGGCGATGATGCGCCCGGGGCGACCTTCGCGCGCCAGCCGGGTCTCGCGATCGATACGGTCCAGCACGCCGGGGTGCAGGGTGAACGGTGATTGCAACAACCGCTTGAGTTTCATCTTCGGCGCCAGGCCGGACAGCTGCTGGAACAGCTGGTGCACATCGATGCCAATATCCGGATCGGCGGTGATCAGGCTCAGGTCGGTGTACGCGCGTGCGGTGCCGCTGTGATAGTTGCCGGTGCCCAGGTGCACGTAACGGCGCAGCTTGCGTCCTTCGCGGCGGACCACCAGCAACATCTTGGCGTGGGTCTTGTA
>DASWQJ010000225.1:0-11858 GCA_036403795.1 Stenotrophomonas sp. | reverse complement strand
CGGCGCTGCGTCAATCGCGTCATATGCCTTGAACTCGCCACCGAAGCGCTCTGCGCCAATCTTGGTCAGCGCAGCGGTCAGCGTGGTCTTGCCGTGGTCGACGTGACCGATGGTGCCGACGTTGACGTGCGGCTTGGTGCGCTCGAACTTACCCTTGGCCATGGCTGCTTCTTCTCGGTGTGCGTTGAAAGGTGTGACGCGTTGAAAGAACTGACGCTGTATTGATGGTGCTCACGAATGGAATCGAACCATCGACCTCCTCCTTACCAAGGAGGTGCTCTACCGACTGAGCTACGTGAGCAAGTTTTCTATTGTGACACGTTTCCAGATCAATGGAGCGGGAGACGGGAATCGAACCCGCACAATCAGCTTGGAAGGCTGAAGTTCTACCATTGAACTACTCCCGCAACGGGATGAACTGCCACAACTTGAAACTGGTGGAGGGAGGTGGATTCGAACCACCGAAGGCGTAAGCCAGCAGATTTACAGTCTGCCCCCGTTGGCCGCTTGGGTATCCCTCCGAATTCACCCGGGTCGAAGTGGCTGCAAAGCCGATTCAGTCCCGTGTGAAGAGCCCGCAATTCTGGGCTTGGGCCGGCGCGCTGTCAACAGGAATTTACAAATTCTTGCCTGTTGCCAGCCCCGCGCGAGACCCCGTCCTCAGACGTTGAAACGGAAGTGCAGGACATCGCCTTCCTGCACGCGGTATTCCTTGCCTTCCAGGCGCAGGCGCCCGGCATCCCGGGCGCCCGACTCGCCCTTGTACTTGAGGAAATCGTCATAGGAAACGGTCTCGGCACGAATGAAGCCGCGCTCGAAATCGGTATGGATGACCGCCGCCGCCTGGGGGGCGGTCGCGCCCTTCCTGACTGTCCAGGCACGAACCTCTTTGACGCCCGCCGTGAAGTAGGTCTGCAGCCCCAGCAGCTTGTAGGCGGCACGAATGACTCGATTCAGGCCCGGCTCGTCCAGGCCCAGGTCGGCCAGGAACGCATCGCGGTCAACGTCTTCCAACTGGGCGAGCTCTTCCTCGATGGCGGCAGAGACCGGGACGACCTCTGCCCCTTCGGCCACCGCGTGCTGGCGCACCGCGTCCAGGTGCGGATTGTTCTCGAAGCCATCCTCCAGCACGTTGGCGATGTACATCACCGGCTTGAGCGTCAGCAGGAACAGGTCGCGGACGAGGGCCTTCTCCTCCTCGTCCAGGCCGGCAGCGCGCCCAGCCTTGCCTTCGGCCAGCGCAGCCTGCAACTTGGCCAGCACCGGCTTGCGCGCCGCGGCCTCCTTGTCGCCACCCTTGGCCGCGCGCTCGGCCCGATTGAGGGCCTTTTCGACGCTATCCAGGTCGGCGAGCGCCAGCTCGGTATCGATGGTTTCAATGTCCGACAGGGGATCGACCTTGCCGGCGACGTGGACGATGTCCCCGTGCTCGAAGCAGCGCACGACATGCGTGATGGCGTCGACCTCACGGATGTGCGCCAGAAACTTGTTGCCCAACCCCTCGCCACTGGCGGCGCCGGCAACGAGGCCCGCGATGTCCACGAACTCGACCGCGGTGGGGATGAGCTTTTGCGGCTTCACGATTTCCGCGAGCTGGTTCAGCCGCAGATCCGGTACGGGCACGATGCCGACATTCGGCTCGATGGTGCAGAACGGAAAGTTGGCCGCAGCGATTCCCGCCTTGGTCAGCGCATTGAACAGAGTCGACTTGCCGACGTTCGGCAGGCCGACGATGCCGCATTTGATGCCCATGACTGATCCTGATCCTGAAATGATGTCTCGGGATTGGAGATTCGCCGGCAAGCCGCGAATCCCGAATCCCCAACCATCATGCCTTGGCGGTATTGAGGCGTTTGGTGGCTTCGCTGAAGTTGCCCTCCGCCGCCAGCGGCAGCGCTGCAATGGCGTCGTCGATGGCCCGTGCGATCAGCACGTCGTCATCGCGACCGGCGCGCCCCAACACCCAGGGCACGACCTTGTCTTTGTGTCCGGGGTGGCCGATCCCCACTCTGAGCCGGTGGAACTTGCCGTGACCCAGCAATTGCATCGTATCGCGCAGGCCGTTCTGCCCGCCGTGGCCACCGTCAAACTTGAACTTCGCCACGCCGGGCGGAAGATCCAGTTCGTCGTGCGCGACCAGCATCTGCTCCGGCTCGATTTTCCAGAAACGCAGGGCGGCGGTCACTGACTTACCGCTCAGGTTCATATAGGTGGAGGGCTTTAGCAGCCAGACAGCACGCCCGGCGATTTCCGCCTTGGCCGCCTCACCGAAAAGCTTGGATTCCAGGCTCCAGCGCGCGCCCGCCGCCTCGGCGAGGGCGTCGACGAAACGAAACCCGGCGTTGTGCCGGGTTTGAGCATGTTCTGGACCGGGATTACCCAGTCCAACGATCAGGCGCAGTCCAGACATGCCGGAGCGATCGCGACCAACCCCGCGCCAATCGGCGCGGGGTTGGCAATGCGATTACTTGGCCTCGTCCTTGCCGGCTTCCTCGCCCGACGCATCGGCCGCTTCCTCGCGACCATGCTTGGCGATGACCACCGCCACGTCGTGCTCCTTGCCCAGCTTCAGGCCCGGGATCTCGACGCCTTCCGGCAGCTTGATGTCCGACAGGTGGATCACGTGGCCGACTTCCAAAGCCGACAGGTCGACTTCGATGAACTCCGGCAGATCCTTCGGCAGGCAGAGCACCTGCACGTCGTTCAGCTCATGGGTCACGACGACTTCGGCAGACTTGCCGGCCGGCGACGCATCTTCGTTGACGAAGTGCAGCGGCACGGCAACGTGCAGCTTTTCGTTCTCGTTCACGCGCTGGAAGTCCATGTGCATGACGAGCTGCTTGTACGGGTGACGCTGCATGTCACGCAGCAGCACTTTCTGCACTTCGCCGTTGAGGCTCAGGTCCAGGATCGACGAGTAGAACCAGTCGTTCTGCTGGGCCAGCCAGATCTGCTCATGGTTGAGCTGGATGCTGACGGGCTTGAGCTCGCCACCATAGACGATCGCCGGGATCTGGCCGGTCAGACGCAGGCGGCGGCTCGCACCCTTACCCTCGTCCTCGCGACGCAGAACCTTGATTTCATGAGTCTTAGCCATTTCGATTTACTACCTTGGTTGAAGTGGCCGCCTCGCGGCTGGCCTTGTGACTCCCCCGCGACCAGGGGAGCCGTTGAAAGCCGTGTTACCGGCTCAATCCACGTACAACGAGCTGACCGATTCGCCGAATGCGATGCGCCGGATGGTTTCGGCAAGCAGCTCGGCAACGCTCAGCTGGCGAATCTTGGTGCACACGCGGGCCAGGTCCGACAGCGGAATGGTGTCGGTGACGACGATCTCGTCGAGCTGCGAGTTGTTGATGTTGTCCACTGCCGGACCGGAAAACACCGGGTGCGTGCAGTAGGCGACCACCTTCACCGCCCCGCGTTGCTTGAGCGCCGCGGCGGCCGCGCAGAGCGTGCCGGCGGTATCGACCAGATCGTCCACCAGCACGCAGGTCTTGCCGTGCACGTCGCCGATGATGTTCATCACCGTGGACACGTTGGCGCGCGGACGACGCTTGTCGATGATCGCCAGGTCCGCATCGTCCAGGCGCTTGGCGACGGCGCGCGCGCGCACTACGCCACCGACGTCCGGGGACACAACGATCAGGTTGTCAGTGCCGTAGGCGCGCCAGATGTCGGCCAGCAACAGCGGCGAGGCATAGACGTTGTCTACCGGTACGTCGAAGAAACCCTGGATCTGGTCGGCGTGCAGGTCCACCGTCAGCACCCGATCCGCACCGATGGCATTGATCATTTTCGCCGCCACCTTGGCAGTGATCGGCACGCGCGAGGACCGCATGCGGCGGTCTTGGCGCGAGTAGCCGAAGTACGGCATCACCGCCGTCACGCTGGCGGCGCTGGCGCGCTTGAGCGCGTCGATCAGCACCAGCAACTCCATCAGGTTTTCCGCGCTGGGGGCGCAAGTCGGCTGGACGACGAACACTTCCTGGCGACGCACACTTTCTTCGATCTCGACCTGCACCTCGCCATCGGAGAAGCGCGAGACCAGTGCCTTGCCCATGCGCACGCCCAGCTCCTTGCAGATGTTCTGCGCGAGCGGCTTGTTGGCATTGCCGGAAAACACCAGCAAATTGCGTTCGTCTTGCATGGATTTGATCTCGGGCGACGGCGAAGCGGGACGGGTCATCGCGGGCGCAGCCGCGACGAATGGCAGGGGCGGTAGGATTCGAACCTACGAATGCCAGGATCAAAACCTGGTGCCTTGGGCCTCTTGGCGACGCCCCTGCGTTAAAACTTGTTCGCCGCCAGTGCCTCGAGCAGGAGAGACCGTGAAGTCCCGCCCGCTACCCAAGCCCGCAACCCCTTCGGCAATCGGCACAGCGCCTGCTCTGCGGCAGCGCGCGTACCAAACTCGACGAAGCAGCCACTTCCCGACCCGGTGAGGTGCGGCAAACCGATCAGCGACAATGCCCCGAACACCGCCTCGATGGCAGGTTCTTGGCGGCGCAGGACCGGTTCGAACGCGTTGCCGAGCAGGGATCCGGAAACGAAGTCCGCTATTTTCACGGGCGCGGCATCCCGCGTCAAATGCGGCGAGTGAAAAAGTGCGGCGGTGGGGACGTGAATGCCCGGATCCACCAGTACATACCAAGCCGGTGGCAGCTCCAGCGGCTGCAACTGTTCACCGATGCCTTCGCCCCAAGCGTCATGGCCGCGGACGAATACGGGCACGTCCGCACCCAGTTCGGCGCCCAGTGCAGCCAGATCGTCGACGCTCCACTCGAGCCCCCACAAGGCATTCAGACCCACCAAAACCGAAGCCGCGTTCGAGGAACCTCCGCCAAAACCACCGCCTGCCGGAATCAGCTTATCGACGCTGATGTCGGCAGATTGCGGACACTTAGCAGCCTGTTTGAGCAAATTCGCCACACGGACCATCAGGTCGTCGGCCGGTGCCACGCCGGGGGCGGAAGGACCTACCCTGCTAATTGGACCCCTGTCGTCACGAACGCGCAGGTACACCGTGTCCCCCCAGTCCAGCAGGCGGAACACCGTTTGAAGGTTGTGATAGCCGTCGGGGCGCCGACCGGTGATGCGCAGGAACAGGTTCAGCTTGGCCGGTGCCGGCCAGGCCGACCAGCCCTGCCCCCCTGGCGCGCCGTTCATGGCGAGGGAAAATCCCAACTGTCGACGATCAGGCGCACCTTGGCTTCGCCCTTCCGGGCTTCGATCCGCCGCGGCAGCGCCGGTCGGTCCTGCGCGGGCGGAAACCAGTCCAGATAGTCGACCCGCCAGCCCTCCTGCTCCAGCGCGCCGGGACGCCCCTGGGCATCCAAGGTCACACCAGGCGCGCCGGCATCCACCAGGCCGCGCACCCAGGCGGGCAAGCCTTCCACCGGAATGTTCCAGCCGGTGGCATCGCGCAGCAATTGCTGGGGATCGTCTCCAGCACGCGGCCCGCCGTCCACACCCTCCAGCAAGGCGCGCCCGGTGGCGCCTTCCCCACTGAGCCGCCAACTTTGGCGGGTCACCGGGGCGCTGAGCTGGACGCGGTAGTCCCGCCCGGTCTGCTGCCAATCGATCCGCCCGCTGCCGCCATGGCTTCCTTGACTGATCGCCACCCGGCCCTGGAATGCCCAATTGTCACGGGCCAGGAGCCAATCCTGGCGATCGGCCTCGGCCTGCAGCGCCTGGGGACCTACGACCAACGGAGGCCTCGGTCCTGGCCGCGGCGCGGTACTGACGCAGGCCGACAGGACAAACGCCGCCGCCAGTAGCGGCAGCCTCCACAAACGAGAACTCATAGGTCGTACTTCTCCGTAGCGCGCAGCAAGGCGCGGTTTTCCGGATCCAGCTTGCGGGCCTCGTCGAAGTAATGCCGGGCCTCGTCTTTTTGCCCGTTGGCCCATAGCACTTCGCCCAGATGAGCCGCAATTTCCGGGTCCTTGACCATCCCCCAGGCCCGGCGCAACTGGACCAGCGCATCGCGCTGGCGTCCCAACCGGTAGAGCACCCAGCCATAGCTGTCGATGATGGCCGGGTTTTCCGGTTCGGCGGTGCGGGCCCGGTCTATCAGGGCCAAGGCCTCGCGATAGCGCGTGGTGCGGTCCGCAAGGGTGTAACCCAGCGCGTTGAGCGCGGCGACATTTTCAGGTTCGGAGACGAGAATCTTGCGCAGGTCCGCTTCCGCGCGGGCAATGTCGTCGCGCCGTTCCCACGCCAGCCCGCGCGCGTACAGCAGGGCTCCGTCGTCCGGGTAGGCCGCCAAGCCACGGGCAAAGGCGTCCAGCTCTCCGGCGCCATCGCCGTCACGCTGCCGCAGCTCGGCCTCCAATACATAGCCGTCGCGGCGCGCTTCGTCCTCGGCCTGGGCATCGGCCTGCAATGCGTGGACCGCGTCGTAGGCCGCCGGCTTGCGGCCCAGTTCGAACAGCGCAGTGGCTTCCCGAAGGCGCGCCTCGCTCCGTTCGGGGCCACCGGGCACGCTGTGGTACCAGTCGACCGCTTCCTGGTAACGCTTGAGGTACTCGGCGATCTTGCCCAGCAGCAGGCGGCGCTGCGGATCCGGCGAGGCGGCGTCGGTCTTGAGCTCGGCATACAAGGCGCCCAGGCCTTCTTCATTGCCCTGCTTGGCCAGCATCGAGGCGCGCAGTCCGTAACTCTGGGTGTCCTGGGGGCCAGTGGCCAGCACGCGTGCGGCCGCAGCGGCATCGCCCATGGCGTCATAGGTGTAAGCCAGTGCGCCCCGTAGCTCGACATCGCTGGAGGCACGCGATTCGACGCCTTTCAACAAGGACACGGCCTCGTCGTGGCGCCCGGCCTGCTGCAGTTGGTTGGCGTGCAACAGCGCGACACGCGGCTCTTGGGGAAAGCGCCGGACCACTTCGTCGACAATCTGCTTGGCCAGGGCGGGCCGCTCCATCCGAAGGGCCAGCCGGCCGAAATCCTGCCAGGCTTCCAATTGATCGGGAATGGCGCCATCCCGGACCAGTGCGCCGAGCACCTCTTCCACGGCATCGGGCTCGCGCGCCGCGCTGGCCAGGGCGACCAGGGCAAACCGCCAACCTCGCGGGTCCGGGTCGCGCAAAAGCACCTGCAATTGTCGTTTGGCCGTCCGGCGGTCGTTCTTGCGCAAGGCCAGACTGGCCTCGGTGCTACGCATCGCAAGCGATTGCGGTGCCCGTTCCCGCCACAGTGCCAGGGCCTGCGCGGCCCGGGCATCGTCATCGGCCAGCATGGCGATCCGCGCAGCGCGCTCGGCCAGCCCGGCGTCCCCGGCTTCGGCCTGGGCCGCCTGCAGATACCAGCGCGCCGCGTCGTCAAGTTCGCCCGCCTGGAGCGCGAATTCACCCGCCAGGACAGGCTCCAGCGAGCCCCCCTGCGGTGCCGCCGGCGCGCGCGCCTGGGCCAGGATGGCCAATGACGACAACAGAAGAACGCTCAGGACTCGGAAGCAGACGGGCATCGTGGGCAGCCGGGCCGTAAAATGGGGGCCCTGAATGGCCAGCAGCTTATCGCAAGCAACTGAACGAATGACGTTGTGGGTACTCGGATTGAACCACCAGACCGCACCGGTCGGGCTGCGCGAACGCGCGGCGTTCGATGGTGAGGCAGTGCCGCGCGCGCTTGAATCGTTGCGTGCGCTTCCGCGCGTCTCCGAGGCCGCATTGTTGTCCACCTGCAATCGCACCGAGCTCTACGCGGTGGCCGATGAGGCGCAGGTGTTGACCGACTGGCTGGATTCGCACGCGCCCGGCCTGCAGGCCTACCTGTATCAGCACAGCGATGGCGACGCGGTACGCCACTTGTTTCGCGTGGCGACCGGGCTGGACTCCATGGTGTTGGGCGAGCCGCAGATCCTGGGCCAGGTGAAGGACGCCTGGGCCGTAGCGCGTGCCCATGGCGCCCTGGGCCATCGACTGGATCGACTGTTCCAGCAAACTTTTTCAGTGGCCAAGCGAGCGCGCACCGACACGCGCATTGGCGCAAACCCCGTCTCGGTGGCCTCGGCGGCCGTGCGCGTGGCCCGCGAATCGTTTGCCCGGCTCGATGAATCAACGGTGCTGCTGATCGGCGCCGGCGAGACCATCGAACTGGCCGCGCGCCACCTCAGTGAGGGCAAGGTACGGAGGCTGCTGATCGCCAACCGCACCCTGGCCCACGCGCAGGCGCTGGCCAGCCAACATGGCGGCTACGCACTGCCGCTGGATGAACTTCCTCGTCATCTCGCCGAGGCGGACGTGGTGTTTTCGGCCACTGCCAGTCGAGAGCCGGTAGTGAGTCGACGGCAGGTGGAAGATGCGCTGCGGGCCCGGCGGCGAAAGCCGATGCTGCTGTTCGACCTGGCCGTCCCAAGGGACGTCGATCCAGGCGTGGCGGAGTTGGACGATGCCTACCTGTACACCGTCGATGACCTGGAGCGTGCGGTGGAGGACAACCGCCGCAGTCGGCGTGAAGCGGCCGGTGCAGCGGAGGCGATCATCGAGCTGCAGGTGGCGCGTTACCTGGAAACCCAGCAAGCCAGCAGCCACCATGCGCCGCTCAAACGGTTGCGTGCCTATGGTGAGAGCACCCGCGAGGAGTTGCTGGCCAAGGCACGCCAGCAGCTGGCCAATGGCCGTGCCGCCGATGAAGTGCTGGAGCAACTGGCCCACGGGCTGACCAACCGCCTGCTGCACCCGCCTACTGCCGCCCTGCGCGAAGCCGCCCTCAGCGGGGACGCCGAGCTGGCACGGGCCGCTGAACGGCTTTTCCCCGAGAAGCCAGGCTATTCCCACCCTATCGTGAGTCACCATGACGCCGACCCTGCGCCGTAAGTTGGAAGCGCTGGCCGAGCGCCGCGAAGAACTCGAACGCCTGCTGTCCGATCCCGAAGTGGTCGCCGACAACGAACGCTTCCGCAATTTTTCGCGCGAGTTCGCGCAACTGGAACCGGTCGCCAGCGCGATGGCCGACGAGGCGCGCGCAAACGCCGATCTCGCCGCTGCCGAGGGCATGCGCGCCGACCCCGAGTTGCGGGAGATGGCCAATGAAGAGATCGCTGCGGCGCAAGCGCGCCTGGCGAGCCTGGACGAACGGTTGGCCCTGCTGCTGGTGCCGCGAGACCCACGCGACGAGGGCAATCTTTTCCTGGAAGTGCGCGCAGGCACCGGCGGCGACGAAGCGGCCATTTTCGCCGGCGATCTGTTCCGCATGTATGCACGTTACGCCGAACGACAGGGGTGGAAGGTCGAGGTCGAATCGGACAGCCCCGGCGAGCACGGCGGTTACAAAGAAGTGGTGGCGAGAATCGTGGGACGTGGTGCGTATTCGCGCCTGAAATTTGAATCCGGCACCCATCGCGTACAGCGGGTGCCGGCCACCGAATCCCAAGGTCGCATCCACACGTCGGCCGCGACGGTGGCGATCATTCCCGAAGCCGAGGATGTCGAGGATGTCGTGATCAATCCGGCGGACTTGAAGGTCGACACGTTCCGCTCTTCCGGCGCCGGCGGACAGCACGTCAATAAAACCGAGTCGGCCATCCGCATCACCCACGTTCCCACCGGCGTGGTGGTGGAGTGCCAGACCGAACGCAGCCAACATGCCAACCGCGACAAGGCGATGAAGCGACTCAAGGCGCAGTTGCTGGATGCCGAACGCAGCCGGCAAGCGGCCGCACAGGCCGAGAGTCGCCGCCTGCAGGTCGGAAGCGGTGATCGCAGCCAGCGCATCCGGACCTACAACTTCCCCCAGGGACGCATCACCGACCATCGTATCGAGGGGCTGACGCTTTACGACTTGCCGAACATCATTGAGGGCGAGATGGAAACGCTGGTCGGCCGCTTGTTGCACGAACACCAGGTCGACGAACTGGCGCGGTTGAGCGAGCCGTGAGCAGCACCGCTGCGGCATCGCCGCTGCTGCAGCAATTGCAGCAACTGCGCGAGACGGTGCGGCGGCAACCGACGGATTTCGTGTCCTGGCTGATGCTGGCCGACGCGGCGATGGGCGCCGGCGGGCTGGAGGAAGCCAGGCAGGCGCTTGGACAGGCGGGGTCGTTACGCGCCGAGCATCCTGAAACCCTGGCACGGCTGGGCCGACTGGAATGGATGCAACGCCATTATCCGCAAGCCGTCTCGCTGCTTGGCCGGGCCGCGGCATTGGCTCCGCAACACCCCGGGATTGCCCTGTGGCTGGGCCATGCGCTGGAGGACGATGGCCAGGCCGAATCCGCAGCCCAGGCCTATGCGTGCGCGCATCGCCTGTTGCCCGATGAGCCGTACGTTGCGGCCCAGCGCCTTAACTGGCAGCGGCGGTTATGCGATTGGAATGGGGTGGATGCATTGTCGCGACAGGTACGCCACGCCGTCGCGCAAGGGCGCCCGGGCGTGGAGCCTTTTTCGTTCTTGAGCGAGGATGCCGGTCCGGCAGAGCAGTTGGCCTGCGCGCGCCTGCGTGCCGCTCCGTTGGCCGGATCCTCGTCGTGGCCCCTGGCGCCTCGCGCGGATGGACCGTTGCGACTGGGTTTTCTATCCAATGGATTTGGCGCCCATCCCACCGGTTTGCTGACGGTGTCGTTGTTCGAGCAGTTGCGTACGCTGGGTTCGACGTCGGTGCATCTGTTTGCCCTCAATGCAGACGATGGGAGTGACATCCGTCGGCGCCTCGCCACAGCCACGACGTTGCATTCGGTTTCCGGCACGCACCATGCGCAGATCGCCCAGCGCATCGCCGATCAGCGGATCGACATCCTGTTCGACCTGCGTGGGTGGGGCGGCGGCGGCGCGCCCGAGGTGCTGGCCATGCGCCCGGCGCCGGTGCTGATGAACTGGCTGGCCTACCCCGGCACGTCGGGAGCGCCGTGGATCGACTATGTGATCGGCGACCACTTCGCCTTGCCGGAATCGCTGGCCGCGCACTACAGCGAACGGGTGCTGCGGATGCCGGGCGCCTTCCAGCCATCGGACGACACCCGCACGATCGGCGAACCCCCTTCGCGTACCGAGTGCGGCCTGCCCGACGAAAGCGTGGTGTTCTGCTGTTTCAACAACAGCTACAAGCTCAATCCGCGCAGCTTTACGCGCTTGCTCGACGTGCTGCGTGGCGTGCGGGGCAGCGTGCTGTGGCTGCTGTCGGGGCCGGGACGGGCGGACGAACGCTTGCGGGCGGCCGCAAGCGGTGCGGGAATCGACCCGCAGCGGCTGGTGTTCATGCCCAAGTTGCCGCACGCGCAATACCTCTCTCGCTATCGCCACGCGGACCTGTTCCTGGATACGCATCCCTACAACGCGCACACCACGGCTTCGGATGCTTTGTGGGCGGGGTGCCCGGTCCTGACGACACCGGGCCTGGCGTTCGCATCGCGCGTGGCAGGCAGCCTCAACCATCACCTGGGCATGGATGAGCTCAATGTGGACGATGACGCAACCTTCGTGGCGACCGCAGTGGCGCTGGGCCGCGATCGGCCGCGATTGGCGGCCCTGCGCGAGCGGTTGGCAACCCAACGCGAGCACACGAGCCTGTTCGACATGGGGCGGTTCGCGAAAGATTTTTCCGCACTGCTGGAAGGCCTGGCGAAGCAGCGCGGGTGGCGGACCGCCTGATCCCTGGCACGCGCTGTACGCGCGTGCCGTGGGCGGCTAGGCTGGCACCATGAACGTAGCCGCCGACCTGATTGCCCTGCGATTGTGCGTGTTGACCGTCTCCGACAGCCGGACCCTGGCCGACGACAAGTCCGGCGATTACCTGGCCGCCGCGCTCGCGGAGGCCGGCCACATCTTGCATGATCGGGCGCTGGCACCAGACGATCGCTATCGGCTTCGGGCCATTGTCTCGAACTGGATCGCCGATGCGACGGTGGACGGGATCCTGGT
>DASWQJ010000224.1:0-5061 GCA_036403795.1 Stenotrophomonas sp. | reverse complement strand
GGGCCGGCGTGCCCGACGCCGAGCGCAACCCGCTTCCCCCCGAAGCCATCGGCGCTGCATGAGCGTTGCCGTCGGCAGGGCAGGCGAAGCCCTTTAGCCGGGTCGCCCTGCGCACCGCCGCCGGCGTCACCGCTTACAGCGGATGCCGGCCCAGGAAGTCCCGGATCGCCGGGACCAGCACCTGCGCCTTGTCCTCCAGCACGTAGTGTCCGGCGTCTTCAAAGGCGGTCACCTCCGCACGCGGCAAGGCCGCGCGAAAAACCGCCAGGAAGTGGCGATCGAAAACGAAATCCTTCAGGCCCCAGGCGATGAAGGCCGGGCGATCCGCAAAGTCCGGCAGCGCGCGGCCGGCCGCTTCCAGCAGCGGCCAGGCGCGATCGGCCGGCGACAAGGGGATGTCCTGCATGAAGCGGATCGTGGCGATCCGGTGATCCCAGCTGTCGTAGGGCGCCACGTAGGCGCGACGCACATCGGCAGGCATGCGCCGCTCCACGCCCAGCCAGGAGGCCCCCGCCGAGAAAGCGTTAAGGCCGCGCACCAGCCACTCGCCCACCTTCCAGTCGCGACCCAGGCCGATCTGCCAGGGCATGCGCTTGGCCGCCGGCATCGGGAAGGCGGCAGTGTTGGTGATCACCAAGCGCTTGACCTGCGCGGCATGGGTCAGCGCCCAGCCAAAGCCGATCATGCCGCCCCAGTCGTGCACCGCCAGCGTGATCGGCCCGGTGATGTCCAGATGCGCCAGCAAGGCTGCCACGTCGTCCACGCGCGATTGCAAGGTATAGGCGTACCGGCCGTCGTCCGGTTTGTCGGACAGGCCCATGCCGATGTGGTCGGGGACGATGCAGCGATAAGCCTTGCCCGTCGCCGGATCGCTCAGCCCGGCCACCAGATTTCGCCAGTAATAGCTCCACGACGGATTGCCGTGCAGCATCACCACCACCTCGCCGTCGCGGGGGCCTTCGTCCAGGTAGGACATCGTCAGGCCCGGGCGGACTTCGAACCGTTTCGGGTGGGCGGGATAGCCGGGCAAGGCGGTGGGCGCAAGGCTCATCGGGTTCCTCTTGTCTAAAACAAGACGCCCGCGTGGGCGCGGGCGTCTGGATCAATCCATCAAGCCACGCGCGCCGAACCCGGCGCGCGTCGGCTCACCACACCACTTCGGCCATCGAGCAGTTCAGGCCCGAACCAATGCCGAGCAGCGCGATGCGATCGCCTTTCTTCAGTCGGCCCAGTTCCTTCAGCTTGCTCAGCACGATCGGCACCGAGGCCGGACCGATGTTGCCGTGCTCGCCAAAGATCGTCATCACCTTGGCCGGATCAATGCCAAAGGACTTCACGAACGCGGCCGTGTGCGGGCGGCTGACCTGGTGGATGACGAACTGGTCCAGCTCGTCCACTGCCCAGCCCAGCGCCAGCTTGGCGGCCACGAAGGTCTTCTGCGCCAGCTTGATGCCCTCGATCAGCAGCATGCGGGTGTCAGTGACCATGCGGTCCAGGTTGCCCCGGCACAGTTTGTTGAACTGCGTGGCCGAGCGCGTCACGCCACCGCGGTACCGCGGCGCGTCGGGCACCAGTTCGGTGCGCGCCATCACCATGGCGGCGGCACCGCAACCCAGGGTCAAGGCGGCCAGCTCGTCGCGGAACTCCTGTTCGGTGACGGTGGGCGACATCATCCGCTCCAGCGTCTTCTCGTACACCAGGTTGGCGGTCTCGCCGTCGACGACCAACGCATAGTCGATTTCGCCCCGCTCTAGCATGCGCGCAGCGATGTCCATGCCGTTGATGAAGGCCAGGCACGCATTGGCGACGTCGAAGGTCATGCACTTTTCGCCAACGCCCAGGTTGCCCGAGACGATGCTGGCGGTGGACGGCTCCAGGTAGTCACGGCTGACCGAGGTGTTGATCAGCAGGCCGACCTCGTCTGCCGTGATGCCGGCATCGTCGAGTGCCTTGCGGGCGGCAGCGGTGGCAGCGTCGGAAGCCTGCACGTCGTTGTCCCACAGGCGACGGGCGTGGATGCCCGCGATGTCGCCCAGCACATCGGTCTTGATGCCCAGGCGATCGTAGGTGGGCTGCAGTCGCGCGTTGATTTCTTGCGACGTCAGGGTGTGCGGCGCATCGATATGCGCCAGTCCCGCGATCGAGACATTCTTGAAGAGCATCGAAGTAGCGCCAGGACTCGGCCGAGGGGGCGCCATTCTAGCCCCTGCCAGCCTTCACCGCATCTTTACAAGCGGGGCAATCGTCCGGCAACCAAACGATTCAGCGTGCCGGGCACCGGAAAGTGTTGAACCGCTGGCTGCCGTCGGCCGGCTGTCCCGTCGCCTGGACGGCGTTGGCACCGGCACTGGGGGCCTCGTTGCGGGCCAGCGTTTCCAGCTCTTCCTGCACCCGCAGCGGGTTGCGGTTGTAGAAGGCGACCTTGTTCTTCACCGACACCACGACCTCGCCTTTGGCCTCGCAGCCGGCCGTCGACTGACCCGCCGGAATGACCCGCACCGCCTTGCCGTCCGGTTCGATCGGCACCCAGGTGCAGGCAGTGGCGAGGCAGGCGATCAAAGCAGAGGCGTACAGGGCGCGCATGGGCAAATCCTTGGAGTTCGTGTGAAGGATTGTGCCCGAGCTTTGTGTTTTGGCAACGCGTCGGGGGCATGGCCCTCCGGATCGCCATGAAAGAGAAGAGAGGCAGACCCGCCAAGGCGGGGCCGACGACGCCCTCGGACAGCCCAGCGGACACCTCGCCAGCCTGAAGTGTCCGGACAGCGGACACTCCAAGTCGACAAATACCATTGATATTCAATGATTTGCACTTGGCACGCGACCTGCTTCGTACTGGGTGCAGCAACGAACGATCCGAATAAACCTGACTGTCCGCTTAATGAAATAGAAAAATCGAAACTTCTGCTTGACCGTTCCGATTTGGTGTACTACCTTACTACCACACCACCGCTCGCCAACACTCCAACAGGCCCCGTCATGAACACTAAGTCTCTCAGCGTCGCCCTCGCCCTCGCCGCCGGTTCGGTCTTCGGTTCGATGACCGCCAACGCCGCCGCCATCACTTCGCTGGAAACCGTGCAGGCCCGTCCGTCGGCCGAGCAACTGGCCCAGCGCGACTACGAACTCACCAGCAGCATCCCGACCCTGGCCGCCGTGCAGGTGCGCCCGACCGTCGCCCAGATCGTCGAGCAGCAGGGCAACCAGCCTTCCGCCGACCGCGCCTTTACCCTGGCTTCGGTGCAGGTCCGCCCGTCTGCCGAGCAGCGCGCCGAGTTGACCGGCCACCGCAGCGCCAGCGCTTCCGATCGCGCCACCACGGTCGCTGCGGTGATCGGCCAGGTCATCGTCTATCTGCCGGTTCCCACCCTGCAGCCGGGCCCGAGCCAGCTGGAAGCGCTGGTCGGCGCCTTCAACCCGCTCGCCGGTTTCTGATCCGCCTGGCCCGGTCGGGCCAGTGCGGTCGCCGGTAAACTTCACCGATGACCGCAGCTCCTGTTTTCGACGTACTGCTCTACCAGCCCGAGATCCCGCCCAACACGGGCAATGTGATCCGGCTCTGTGCCAACACCGGCGCGCGACTGCACCTGATCGAACCGCTCGGCTTCGATCTGTCGGACAAGCAGCTCAAGCGCGCCGGCCTGGACTACCACGAGTACGCCCGCGTGCAAGTCCACGCCGACTTCGACAGCGCCTTGCAGGCCATCGCGCCCCGCCGCCTGTTCGCACTCAGCACCCGCAACAGCGTGCGCTACGACCAGCCCGCCTTCGCCGATGGCGATGCGTTCCTGTTCGGCCCCGAGACCCGCGGGCTACCCGACGAGGTGCTTGGACGCGTGCCACCCGCCCAGCGCCTGCGCCTGCCGATGCAACCGTCCAATCGCAGCCTCAACCTGTCCAACAGCGTGGCGATCGTGGTGTTCGAGGCCTGGCGACAACTGGGATTTCCCGGCGGCCAATAAGGCCCGAGCACGTCGTAAGAATTTTCTACTCATTCGAGGATCGTGTTCAACGACAGCTGCTATCTGTTGTTGAAACGAATACGCGCGCGTGCTCCGTTCGTCGTAGCCGACACAAGAAATCGCCGCTGAACTGCATCGTCGATTCATCTGAGAGCAGGTGTCTGGTTCAGGAGTGATTGCGCGCCATAACGGAAAATTTGCATCTCGGCTGCGAACGGCTTTGCCTCAGCGCCGGGACATACCCATAAGCAACAGGTACCCGTTATGAAGATCTCCTTGCTGGCCCTTGGCCTTCTGGCTGCCCTCCCGTTTGCCGCCTCCGCTGCGGAAAACCTCAACTACAACTACGTCGAAGGCGATTACGTCGCTACCGAAGCCGACACCGATGCCGACGGCTGGGGCCTGAAGGCTTCGTACGTCTTCTATCCGAGCTTCCGCGTCTTCGGCGGCTACGCCAAGCAGAAGTTCGATGGTCCGGGCGATGTGGACAGCAACCAGTGGAACCTGGGTGCCGGCTACTTCTACGAGCTCAACAAGAACACCGACCTGGTGGCCAACGTGGCCTACCAGAACTGGGATCCGGAGCATCTGGAGAAGGATTTCAACGGCTGGAGCGCCGAGGTCGGCCTGAACAATTCGTTCGGCCCGCGTTTCTCGGCCTACGTGCTGGCCGGCTACGAGGATTACGCCAAGCGCGACAGCTTCAACCCGGAAGGGCAGTTCTACGGTCGCCTGGGCGGCCAGTACAACTTCACCAAGAACTGGGCGCTGAGCGGCGACGTCAAGATGTACAGCGACAATGGTGACGTTACCTGGCAGGCCGGTCCGCGTTTCAGCTGGTAACACCGGCGCAGCAAAGCGCGACACGACCTCTCTCCCGTGTCGCGACCCAAGGAGCCCGGCCTATGGCCGGGCTTCTTTTTTTTGCGCGCGCATGCAGCTGCGGTTCGGGCGTTATTTATATCGGTCTTCTCCCTTTTGCTGGGCGCGTTTAGATCGCGGCTTGCGAGTTGGGTTTTTTTGTTGAGGGCGCGGAGGGTGTTTGGCGGTTGGTTGTAGTGGCTTACGGTGCGGGCCCCGTCCTGTCGGGATGGTGTGTCGC
>DASWQJ010000223.1:0-2633 GCA_036403795.1 Stenotrophomonas sp. | reverse complement strand
TCGAATACAAAGGGCGCCGGCGTAGCCACAAGGAAGTTGATGCCGACGACACGGGCGACGTGGAAAGTGGCCACACCTTCCTGTTCACGTTGAACGATGATTACGTCATCGACGCGAATTACGACGGCAACGATGCGCGCTGGATCAACCACAGCTGCGTGCCCAATTGCGAGGCCGTCATCGAAGAGGCCGACGGCGACGACCGGCTGAAGGACAAGGTGTTCATCGAGGCCATCCGCAACATCCGCCCCGGCGAAGAGCTGACCTACAACTACGGCATCACGTTGGGCGAGCGCCATACGCCGCGGCTGAAGAAGATCTGGGAATGCCGCTGCGGCTCGAAGAAGTGCACCGGCACGATGTTGCAGCCCAAGCGCTGAGGCGCTGTCCAGCGAACTAGCGATTTGGCCCGGTCTCCCGGCCGATCTTTCGGCCAATCCTGCTGGACGCAGCCCCCGGGCCAGCGGGCGTGGGCCCCAGGGCCCGCGCCGCTGGACGCCCCCGAACGGGTCAGTGCCCTTGCAACAAAGCCGCGGGTACCAGCGACTCGACGTCCTGATTGAAGTGCACCACCAGCCGGCCGTTCTCCACCGTGGCCGACTGCACCTGCAAAGCGCCCATCAACGAGGCGATCGCCGGGTCGATCCGGTAGATCGGTTCCTTGCGCGCATAGTCGACCAGCCACACGTTGAGCAGCTCGCGCGTTCGCGTATCCAGGTCACCGCCGGCGCGCGCGGGTTTGAATCCGTCCACGCTCGGTTGGTCCAGGAAGAAACCCTGGCGGGCCGTGTCGTAGCGCAAGGCACTGCTGAGCGCCACATTGCCCACGGGGACCGGCGCGCTGCCGGCCGTGGACATGGCCAGATCGAAGTTGAGATTGAGGCGGCTGCCCGGCGGCACGGACAGTTTCGGCTGGCTGACGGTCAGTTCCAGCAGGCCGCCCAAGGCGTCGTGGGTCTGCGGAAAGCTGCTGCTTAGATATTGCTGGACATCGCCGGGTTCGACACTGATCTGGTTGCCGTGGACCGCCGGCGCAGCGCAGACGGATGCAGTGGCCAGGCCTGCGCAGAGCGCGACGGCAAGCACGGCGTGGGACAGTCGCATTTTCATGTCGGAGTGAACCGGGGTGAGGGTCTGCTCAACATATCCGTCCGCGGTGAACCTGCGGTTAGTACTCAGTCCAGGGCCGGCTGCAGCGAGGCAGAGGTGATCTCCCAGCCGCTGCCGTCCACGCGCGGACGCAGCCGATACCAGCCGGTAAAGCGCCGATTGCCCTCGTCGGTGCGCACCAGCAGGCGAACCGGTACTTCGATCGCGCGCGGCGGGCTTTCCCGGTCCAGCGCGACGGGCGTGTCGTTTTCCACGCGCAGGCTGCGCAGGTTCTGCACGCTGCGCAGGTTGGCATCGTCGGGTACCGGCGAAGGGCGCCCGCCCGTCCATAGCGTGTCGGCGTCGCCTTGCGAGCCGCGGGGCAAGGCGGCCAGGTAACGGTGCACCGTGGAGGCCGCTTGGGTATAGGCGGCCGATTGCGCGCGCGCGGCTTCCTGCGCTGCGAGGTAGGCCGGATCGGTCTCGGGGGCGGGCGGTTGTTTTTTTGCCGACGGCGACGCAGTTTCCGTCGCGGTTCGTGCAGGCGCGTCGGGTTCGCGGTGGCATTGACAGCTGGACAGGCACATCGCGGCGCACAGCAATAGCCAGTTTTTCATTGCACGGTCCCCAGGGCGCAAAGCTGGAGTGTAGCGGGCGCCGCTTCGCCTTGGGGGGAATGCCGCTCAGTGCGCGGACGGACGCGCGGGCGCCAGGGTCGCCACGCGATCCAGCAAGGCATCCAGTTGCGGCTGCAGCGCCGCGATCATGCGTTGCTGCTCGTCGCCGGGACGCAGCGCAAGCGATTTCAGCAGACCGGTGGCCACGGTGAATGCCGCACAGGCATCGCCGCTCAGATCGCGTTGACGTTGCAGTGCTTCCAGATCGCGCATCCAGTTGTCAGCGGAGCGCTGCTCGAATTCGATGGTGCAGCGTCCGCTGCAGGGTCGGCCATCGGTCTCGATGGGCGTGACGGTGATTCGATAGCGTTGCCGGGACATGGTCGCGTCGGGAAAGTGGGGTGAGTCCAAGATAGGACCGCCGCCGGGCCGGCACGAGAGGGCTGGTCATGACGGACTGTTCCAGCCGGGCCTGGCGGCTCAGTGGCCGGCCCGCAGCAGTGGGAGTGGATCGCGGGCGCCTTGCCGTCCATACACGCCGTAGTGCAGATGCGGCGGCGTGGTGCGTGCGTTGCCGGTGTTGCCGACGTATCCCAGCAGGGTGCCGGGGGCGACGAGGTCGCCTTGGGACAGCCCGGGCGCCCAATCCTGCAGATGCGCGTAATAGTGCCGTTGCAGTCCAGGTCCAAGGACCCAGACCTGGCGGCCGCCCAGGCCGGTGTCCCGGATCGACGCCACGATGCCCAGGGTGGTCGCGCGCACCGGTGTGCCGCGCGGGGCGAAGATGTCCACGCCGGCATGCTGGCGGTCGCGGTCGCGCGGTGCGCCAAAGGTGGCGGCGACCTGGCGCGGGCGCACGCCCTCCACCGGCATCGGCAGTTGGTCTGGCGGCGCCATTTGCGACAGCGTCCAGGTCATGCGCAGTCG
>DASWQJ010000222.1:0-24500 GCA_036403795.1 Stenotrophomonas sp. | reverse complement strand
CTCTTCCATCACTCGATTCTGCAGTCCTCCCATCAACTGGGGATCGTTGCGGTACATCTCAATGACCTGTTCGGGTTCTTCGTAGGTCGAAGCAATGAGACGCAGGGTCTCGTTCACTCGCTTCGGGTCCAGGCGCAGTTGGTGGGTGCTGGCCACTTCACCCACGAGCAGGCCCACCCGGACGCGCTTGGAGGCGGCATCCAGGAACCCCTGGTGGGCGTCGGCCGGCGGCTGGCCGGGATCGCGGCCGCCACGGCGCAGCTGCTCGATCTGCTGGGCGAGCATCGAACGGGCCTCGTTCTCGACCAAGCGCGGCGGCAGTTCCACATGGCCATAGGCCACGATCAGCTGCTCGCCCACTTCGCGACGCAGGCGGTTCATCAGTGCGCCCTTGAGCTCGCGCTCCAGGTTGGTGCGGATGTCGCCCCGGAACTGGGCTTCATCGCCGCTCTTCACGCCGAAGCTCTTGACGAACTCCTTGTTGACTTCCGGCAGCACCGGCTCGGAAACCTCGAGCACCTTGACGTGTACCTGGACGGTCTTGCCCGCCAGCTGCGGCACGCGCCAATCGGCCGGGAAATCAACCGACAAGGTCTTTTCCTCACCCTTGGCCAGGCCTTCCAGGCCCTTTTCGATCTGGTCGAACATCACGCCCGAACCCAGCACGCTGGAGCCGCGCTCCACGCCCTCGGCCGGCAGGCGCTCATCGCCGGCCTGCGACCAGGTCTCCAGCGCCACCAGGTCGGCGGCCTGGGCGCCGCGCTCGACCGGCTGCCAGGTACGACGCTGGAGACGCAGGTTTTCGATCATCTGGTCGATGTCGGCGTCGGTCACCTCGGCCGTGTGGCGGATGACGTTGAGCTTGGTCACGTCGATCTCGCCGAAGTCCGGCACCACTTCGAAGGTGGCCACGAAGTCGAATTCGCTCGCGCCGTTCCGGTCGATGCGCGGATTGCCCGCCAGGCGCAGCGAATGCTCACGCACGGCGGAGTCGAAGGTTTCGCGCAGCAGGCCATCCATCGCCTCGGCGCGCACCTGCGGCCCGTAGCGCTGTTCGATCACCTTGGCCGGCACCTTGCCGGGACGGAAACCCTTGATGCGCGCGGTGCGCGCGATTTCGCGCAGGCGGCCGCCGATGTGCGTTTGCAGGCGATCCTCGGGCAGGGTGAAAGTCAGACGGCGTTCCAGATTGCCGGTGGATTCGATCGAAGCTTGCATATGGACTCCTGCCACCGACCACCCCGGGCCGGCACATATAGGGTTTGCGGATTGGGGCAAAGGCGGCCCAACCGCCCGAGCCCGTTAGTTTCGCCGATAACGGCGGCCGCTACCAGCGGCCCGGAGCGGGCCCCACGGCAGGATATCGGGCGGCTACCCGATGGTGCGAAAGGGGGGACTCGAACCCCCACGCCTTGCGGCGTCAGAACCTAAATCTGGTGCGTCTACCAATTCCGCCACTTTCGCGAGGGGCCGCCCGGCGCGACGGGCGATGCCCGGGCCGTACGCAGGCATTGTTGCAGGCTGCCGGGTAAAGAAAAAGGCGGCGTGGCGCCCGCAGGGCAGCTCGGCAGGGCAGACGCCGTCCGTCGAGCCGGAGCGGAGGGCGTCGAGCGTGGCTTTAGCGAGGGAGACAGGGGGCTGTGAGCCGGAACGTGGGCCGGCCTGCAGGCGTTCGGCCGCCGCGTGCGCAAAAATCGGAGAGAAAGAAACGCCAGGCAAAGAAAAAGGGACCTGGCAATGCCAAGTCCCTTTGTCTGGTGGGCCGTCAAGGATTCGAACCTTGGACCTATTGATTAAGAGTCAACTGCTCTACCAACTGAGCTAACGGCCCGTGAAACTGGTCGCACAGTATAAATGCGCGATTTCCTCGATGCAACTGCCTGCGAGGCGCAGGTCGATCAGTGGGGTGGCTGAGGGGACTCGAACCCCCGACCACTGGAATCACAATCCAGAACTCTAACCAACTGAGCTACAGCCACCACTGAAAGCTTTTTCCGACGATCCTGGCCAGTGAGGCCCGGCGCCGAAGCAAGTCCGCTATTTTTCAGGACAAGCGTCAGGATTGCAAGCTTCCCGCGCCAGCGCGGTCATCGTCCACGGGACTTCTCCCCTGCCCGATCACGCCCGCGCTGCATCGCCAGGGCCAGCGCCTCGTCCTGATTGAGGCACAGGTCGGGCACGAAGAGGACCTCCTCCGCCGTGGTTGCCTGGTCCCGGTAAAGATAGGCATTGCCTCTCCAACCGTTCTCGCAGGCAATGAAATGCGCCAGTACCGATATCCGGTACCGGCCCTCAATCATCGGAAAACCTTCTTGCATCCGGGCACCCTAGCGCAACCGGCTCGACGTGCCTACTACGTGGTCCGGCGCGGGGCTGCCCGGCGCCAGCCAGGGCTTGCCGGGGCCGGTTTCGGCAGGCAACAACGGCCGCATGAAGCTGCGTTCGTAGCGCAGCACGCAGCCACTGTCATCGCGGATGCGATCGGCTTCGACGAAATCCGGATCCTTTCCGAAGCGTTCGCGGTAACGCGCGTAGGCGGCCAGGCTGGGGAAACTGAACAACGCCAGCGCCTTGTCGCTCGCCCCTTCGGCCGGCAGGAAGTAGCCGTGGTGCTGGCCACCGTGCTGTTCCACCAGCGCCATCCAACGCTGGGCAAACGCTTCGAAGGCCTCGATCTTTTTCGGATCGATGGTGTAGTCGACGACGCAGGTGATCATGGGCTTGCCCTCGGGTTGACCCGCGACCGCTGTCGTTGGGCCATGAGGGCAAAGCGTACCAAGGCCGCAGTGACGCACCGATGCAGTTCCGGGCACGCGCACAGCACCGCCAACGGGCCGGTGCTGTGCGCGGGTTGGCCGCGCTCAGTGCAGGCGAGGATCGGCCCAGGCCACCACCGGCGGCAGCTTGTCGGCGGCGGCGTCGGACGAAGCGGCGACCAGCTCCAGCACTTTGACGCCGGAAACGGGCACATCAATGCTGACCGCGGCCGCGCCTGTGCGATGCGGCTTGGCTTCGAACAGCAGCTTGCCGTCGCCATACACCTTGAAGACCACCGATGCCGGGGCGGTGTCGTCATCCTGCACACCGGCGCGAGTGGTGAATCGCGAGAACTCGCCATTGGCCAGTACTTCCAGGCGCGAATTGGCGAGCGCGCCGATGCCATAGGGATAGCGTGTGCCTGCCACGTGCAACGCCTTGCCGTAGGGCGTGGCATCGGCGCGCGGCATGCCCGTGACGTCGGTGAGCGCGGAGCTATAGGTCGGATTGCCATCGGCCGCCACATGGATGCGGCCGGTCATCTCGCTCAGCAGTCGAGCGTCGGGGTCGACCGGCGTGCCGACCACCTTGAGCAGGATCGATTGGCGAGGCTGCAGTTTGAACTCCAGCACCTGGTCGGTCGAAGACAGATCGCGTCGCTGCCACAAATCGCGTACACGAAATGACGTGCCGCGCTGCAGCTTCATCTGTTCCGGGTCCACGCGTGCGATGGCGGCATGCTCACCGCGATTGAGCAGCAATACGGCGCGCTCGCCATGCGCGGACAACGGCTTGACCAGCACCTGCACGCCTTCGGCGTCGGCCACCAATACGCCTTGGTTGCCCGCGGCATCCTGGTCGACGGCGATCACTTCAGGATTGGACAACAACTCGATCAACGAATCCGGAGCGTGCACCAGATCGAAACCCAACAACAAGGGCGCGGCCAGGATCGCCCACATCGAATAGTGCGTCCGCGCCTGCTCGAGATGCTTGGCGTCGAAGTCACCCAGACCGACCGCCAGCATGTCGGGATCGTTCCAGCGGCCGGGGCCGGCATACAATTCGCGCCGCGTGGCGGTGTCGAAGTTGTGCAGCATGCTTTCCCACGTGGACTCGATGTCGGCACTGGTGCGCCACGAATTGCCGTGGCGACCGCCCCAATCGCGCACGCCGGCCTGCCCCCACGGGCAGATCGACAGCACGAAGTCATTGTCTGGATTCAACTGCGCCAGCAAACGACCAATGCGCTCGTAGCGGGTCTCCAAGGCATCGGCGTCAGTGCGCACCTTGTCTTCGCGCACGATGAGCGGACGCAGGGCACGGTAGTGGTCCTCGCGCACGGGCTCGCTATCGGCTGCGTAATCGGCCAGGCCGCAGGCATCGACCTTGAGGTAGTCGAAGCCCCAATCCTGGAACATGGTTTTGAGATCGCTATATTCGTAGCCCTGCAATCCGATCTCGCGTTCGGCTACGCCTCCCACTGGCAAGTTGGGACTGGTGCGATCAAACGCCTGCGAGCAGGCATTGCGGCCCGCGTCGGTATACAGGCCGGCCTTGAATCCCATCGCATGCAGGCGATCGGTCCACGCGCGGAAGCTGGTCTGGGTGCCCTGCCCCTGGGCGATCGGGAACATCGCGGTGCGGATCTGGATCTCGCCCTCCGGCTTGCGGCGCAGCCACCAACCGTCGTCCACGTTGATGTATCGATAGCCTGCGGCCTGCAAGCCCCGGCGCTGGATGGTGTCTGCCACGGCCAGGATCTTTGCCTGATCCACTTCAGTGCGGAAGGCGTTCCAGGGATTGAAGCCCATGGGGGGTGTCTGCGCAGCGCCGGCGCCGTAGACGCTGAAACGCCCGGTGGGCTGCAGGGCATCGTGTGGCTGGATGGCCCCGGCCGGCGCGGTCGAGGCAGCCAGCGCAACCGCGAGCAGCAGGCGCGGAAGACGCCGTTGTACAGACGAAGTAGGCACAGGCCTCATGGTCGAAATCCTTGGTCAGCGACAGGGCGCCACGGCGGCGCGCATTGGATTCTTAACGCAAATAGGCCGCGCTGTGTAGACATTTCGATTCGGAATGGTGCTCGATAGTTGCGTTATATTTCGTTTTGAAGCGCTCAAGACGCACCAGGCCGGGGGGCCAGTGGGGTTTCTGCCGCGCGTGCATCAGCCAATGAGCGGGGCAACCCTTGCCAATGCGCACGAGATACGACCGCCCCGCAGGTTCTGCTGCGGCGCGGCCGGACGGCCCAAGTTTGCTAGCTGCCGAGAACGCTGCGATCGGGCTTACGATCGGCCTTCGAGCACCTTGGCAAGCAGCGCGCGCAATGCATCGAAGGAGTAAGGCTTCTGCAGGTGCGCGTGTTCGCCCATGTCCTGAGCGGTACACGAGGCGTCATAGGCGGAAGTAAAGATGAAAGGCACGCGCCGCTCGCGTAGCAACTCGCAAACGGGGTAGACCTTTTCGTTGTTCAAATTGATGTCGAGCAGGGCGGCATCCACGGCTTCGCGGCTCACGATGCCGATGGCATCGGCCACCCGGGCCGCAGTGCGCACTTGGAACCCCTCAGCTTCCAGGAAGTCGGCCAAGGTCATGGCCAGCACCATTTCATCTTCGGCCACCAGCAAGACGGGTGCCCGGGACGGGAGGCCGCTCATGCGGGCCCCAACGGGATCGCCATGCGGCATACCGCACCGGTGGGAGGAAACTCCAGCACCACCCGTCCACCCAGCTCGTAGGCGACCCCTTCGGAGATCAGACGCGTACCGAAGCCGCGTTGGCTCGGCGGGGAAACGGTCGGCCCGCCCGATTCTTCCCAATCCAGCGCCAGCCAGCAGCGCCCATCGCGCTTTTCGGACGCCCAGGTCAGCTTCACCCGGCCACCTGAGGTGGAAAACGCACCGTACTTGGTCGCGTTCGTCGCCAATTCGTGCAGCGCCAGGCTCAGTGCCAGCCCTACCTTGGCGGTGAGGTGAAGATCGTCGCCGGCGATCTGCACGGAGTCCGCCGACACGTCGCGGTAAGGCGCCAATTCGGCCTGGGCGATGCTGAGCAGGTTGACGCCATGCCAATTGTTGCGCGCCAACAGATCGTGCGTACTGGATAGCGCGGCCAGGCGTGACATGAAAGCTTCGTTGAACTGGCTGGTACCCGTGGTATGCCGCAGCGTCTGGATCGCGATGGCCTGCACGGTGGCCAGCGTGTTCTTGACCCGATGATTGAGCTCCCCCATCAGCAACTCGCTCTCCTGGGAGGCGAGCTTGCGCTGGGTGATATCCAGGGTCAGCGCCACGGCATGCAGCGGCGCGCCTGCTTCGTCCTGCACGAGGGAAACGTGGCTATTGACCCATACCAGCTTGCCGTCGGGGCGCAGGAACCGGTGTTCAAGCTGGTAAGGCGGGCCGCCGGCCACCAGCTCGCCAAACTGTCGATCGTAGACGGGCTGGTCCTGCGGATGGATCAGCGTGCCCAGGCCCATGCCCACCAACTGGGCCGCGGGACGATCGAGAATCTCGCAATAGCGCGGGTTGACCATCTCCACCGTGCCCTTGAGGTCCATCTGGGCCAAGCCGACGGTGACTTGTTCGATGATGGCGGCCAGACGTCGCTCGCTCTGGCGTAGCTCCCACGCCGCACGCCTGCGCTCAGTGATGTCGCGGGCAATGGTCGATGCGCCCACCGTGGCGCCGTTGGCATCGAGCAGCGGAGAGGTTCGCACCGAGACCGCCACTTCCTTGCCGTCCTGGCGACCCCAGGTCATCAGCAACTCTTCGCCCACGTTCTGTGCCCCCGACGCGGCGAGCAGTTTGTCCAGGGCGTTGTCCGGCGCGTTGGGCAGCAGGATGGCCATCGACTTTCCGATCGCCCACGCGGCCGGATACCCGAACATGGCCTCGGCGCCGGCATTCCAGCTGTGAATCACCCCGTCCTGGCCGTGGCTGATGATCGCGTCCTGCGAGGACTCGACAATCGAGGCCAGCCGAGCCCGCGCGTACTCATGCTGCTGGCGCTCGGTGATGTCGATGAAAGTGAGCACCACGCCGTCGATCACGTTGTCGGTAGTTCGATAGGGGCGCATGCGCAGCAGGTAAACCGCTTCGTTCACCCCCCCGTGCAGCACCCGCTCGACCATGGCCAGGGTACGCAGCACCTGCTTGACGTCATGCTTGAGCTGGGGATAGGGAATGCGTGCGGTGATCTCGGTGATGGGCCGGCCGTGGTCGCCTTCGCGCAGGTGGAACAGATCGCTGATGGCCGGCGTGAAACCGCTCACGTGCAAAGAGGAGTCCAGGAACAGCGTCGCGATCTGCGTGCTTTCGAGCAAGTTGTGCAAGTCGCTGTTCAACCTCGCCAGCGCCTCGTTCTTGCTGTTGAGCTCGACGTTGACGGTCTGCAGTTCCTCATTGATGGACTGCATTTCTTCCTTGGAGGTCTCCAGCTCTTCGTTGGAGGACTGCAACTCCTCGTTGACGGACTGGTATTCCTCGTTGGCCGATTTCATTTCCTCGTTGGCCGTTTCCAGCTCGTCGATGGCGGTGTGCAATTGCTCGCGCGTGGTCGCCAGGTCCAGCTCCAGCTCGCGCATCCGGCCCGCTTCGCCACGCAGGCGTCGACCGTTGGGAGAGCCCTCGCTCAATGCATGGACCGGCGCTGCGAGTTCCCTGAAAACCAGCATGCAGAGCTGGGTGGTGGCGCGACGATCGGTGATGCCTTCTTCTTGGTCGAAGATGGGCTCGGCGATCAGCCGCACCGGCACCCGCTCTCCGTTGGCGCCGCTCACCTGGCCTTCCTGGATGACGGTGTTCTGTCGAATGATGGCCTGCTGTACGGCGGTACGCGCCGGGCCACGCAATCCCTTGTTGAGCAGGCCGAACAGATTGAGGCTGGCGGCCCCCGAAGAAGGCCCGAGGTAACGGCCGGTGTCGCCGGAGAACCGCAGAATGTCGTGATTCGAATCGATCACTACATAGGCCGGCGCATATTTTTCCAGCACGCGGCGCGCGTTGCGATCAATGGGATCTTCCAGGCCACCCTGCCGCGCCGTGATGATGCGGGTGGTCGCTTCCATGCCGGCCAGGCGCTTGGGCGCAGCGATCGGCAAGTTGGAGCGACCGTCCACCCGGCGGGTATACAGGCGATGCTTCTTGTCCAGCACCGAGAACAGCGCGGTGTTGCGCCCCAGGCTTTCCGAGGGCCCCAGCAACAACACGCCGCCGGGTCGCAGTGCATAGTGGAAGGTGCGGATGAGCTGTTCCTGCAGATCGGAATTCATGTAGATCAGCAGGTTTCGACAGGAGATCAGGTCCAGACGCGAGAACGGCGGGTCCTTGATGGCGCTGTGGGGAGAAAACACCACCATCTCGCGGATCGGCTTGACGACCACGTAGTGCTCGCCGTCCTGGATGAACCAGCGCTCCAGCCGTTCGGCCGACACGCCCGCCAATGGCGCTTGAAAGCGCCCGGAACGCGCGGCGTTGATGGCGCGATCGTCGATGTCGGTGGCGAAGATCTGGACCTTCGGCCCCCCGCGGCGCTGGCCCAACGCTTCGGCCAGGGTGATGGCGATCGAATAGGCCTCTTCCCCCGTGGCACAGGCCGGTACCCAGACGCGAATGATGTCGGCGGCATTCCGGTCGGCCAGCAGCGCCGGCACGGCCAGGTTCTGGAAAGCCTCGAAGGCCTCTGGATCGCGGAAGAACTCGGTGACGCCGATCAGCAGTTCACGGAACAGGCTGTCGAGCTCGCGCGGGTTCTGCTTCAAATACTCGATGTAGCCTTCCACGCCATCGACCTGGACCACCTGCATGCGCCGCTGGATGCGACGGACCAGGGTCTTTTCCTTGTACTGGCTGAAGTCGTGGCCCACCCCGGTCCGCAGCAAACCGGAGATGGTCTGCAGGTGGGCGCTCATGTCCTGGCGCGCGCCATCGGGGCCTTTCTGGCGTCTTGCGAAGGCCAGGTGTTCGGCGTGCGCGCGCAGTCGCGCAGGCATTTCGGTGACTGGCAGCACATTGTCGACCAGCCCGGTGGCGACCGCACTTGCCGGCATGCCGCTGATTGCATAGTGGTCGGCGCCGGCTTGCGCTAACGTCAAGCCGCCCGCCTCCTTCACCGCGGACAGCCCACGCGCCCCATCGCTGCCTGCCCCGGACAGCACGATGGCCACGGCGTTGTCGCCCTGGTCCTGGGCCAGCGATGCGAAAAAGCTGTCGATGGGAAAACGGTACTGGCGCGGCGGCGCGGGTTTGCTGAGCTGCAGCGCGCCATCGACAATGGTCAACGTCGCATCGGAAGGAATGATGTAGACATGCCCGTCCTCCACCTGGGCGGCATCAGCCGCCTCGGTCACCACCAGCGGAGTGCTGCGGCCGATCAGCTCCGGCAGCAGGCTGACGTGATCGGACGGCAGGTGCGAGACCAGCACGAATGCCATGCCGGGGACGTCGCCAAGCGCCGTGAAGAACGCCGTGAATGCCTCCAGTCCACCGGCGGACGCACCGATGCCGACGACCATGAGCGAGGGATAGGGCTTATCGCTCGACGTCGGAGCGTCATGACCCGCCATGTCCTTCCTGGTCTTCGCTGGGCGCGTGGGCTGTTCGGTCATCACGGGCGGCGAGGAGGCTGGAGTGGCGGCAGTATCGGCGAGCCCATCCAGGCACGCAATGGCGAGGAAAGCTTGCACGGGCTCACCCTGCGATCAACCGTTGCAGTTGCACGGCGTGCCTGGCCAAGTGCGCCGCTTCGTTCTCGACGCGAGCCACTTCTTCACTCACGCCTTGACGGCGATGCGCCTCCACGACCGAACGCAGCAACATTTCGCGTTCCTGCAATGCGCGTAGCGCCGTCCAGATCGCCTCGTCCATTCGCGCCACTTGGGCCTGATCGAGTGCGCGCAGCGTGTAGCCATGGCCGGTATGGCAGCGATAACGCTGTGGTTGGGTGTCGGCGAGTTCCCACAGCACGCCACCGCATTCGGGGCAGGAGATCTTGGAGGGCCTACCGAGTTGATCGAGCGTTTCCATGGGCATCTCCACCTCGCCACGCGTAAGCCGATGTTCCTGTAACAGCCGCTCTGGCGTGTTGGACGAGGCGATCGTAGACACCCCTACCAATGCTTGCAGCGCCTGAGCCAACTCGGCGCCAGGCACCACCACATCCACCGACACGTTGTCGCGCGCGCTATGGGGCATGCTGGGCTCCTGGGCGTCCTCAGGATCTTGCACGACGGCCACGCCGCCGCACGCCTTGATGGCCTGCAATCCTGCGGTGCCGTCGTCGAGCAAGCCACTCAGCACAACGCCGATCACGGCCGGCCCGTGCGCGATGGCGGCCGACCGGAACAGGGGATCGATCGCCGGGCGCGTGTAGTTTTCCTTCGGATCGTGGGTCAGGCAGAGGACCCCGTCCTCCACCAGCAAGTGACGGTCCGGCGGCGCCACATACATGACACCCGGACGCAGGGGCAATCCGGATTCGGCAAACTTCACTTCCATCGCGCTCCGCCGCTGCAGCAGATGGGCCAGCTCGCTCGGCTGTGCGCCGATGTGCTGCACCACCAGGATGCATGCCGGAAAATCGGCCGGCAATTGCGCTGCCAGCTCCATCAGTACGGGAATGCCCCCGGACGATGAGCCGATGACGATCACATCATGGCGTTGCGCCATCGCTACCGTTCCGCAGGAAGAGCCTGCAGTCTAGGCGCGGGCATCGTGAACGCACCGTTCAATTTCCGCGTGCTTTTCACTGTGCGCTAGCAATAGCGGGAGGCTGAAGCCTTCATGCTGGGATGCAGGACACGGCACCGTGGAGCGCAGCCGCTTCGCGGGCCAGCCCCGGCAGGTCATGGCGAGGGGGCTTCAAGGTGGGTCAGATACAAACGCAGATCGAATTCCAGTTGGTGGTAGTCGGGCGCCATGTGCATGCACAACTGGTAGAACGCCTTGTTGTGGTCGGCTTCCTTCAAGTGCGCCAGTTCGTGCACCACGATCATCTTGAGGAACTCGGCCGGGGCGTCCCGGAACACCGACGCGATGCGGATCTCGCGACTGGCCTTGAGCTTGCCGCCGTGCAGCCGCGAGATGGCCGTGTGGGTTCCCAACGCGTGCTTCATCACCTGCAGCTTGCCGTCGTAGAGCACCTTGCCCAAAGGCACCGATCGCCGCAGGTGGCGCTCCTTGAGATCCTGCACGTAGGCATACAACTGGCCGTCGTTGCGCACGGCATGGAGCTGGCTGTATTTGCCGGCCAGCAGGTCGCCCAGCCTGCCCTGCGCGATCAGCTCGCGAATCCGGGCCTGCAGGGGCTCGGGATAGCCGGCGAGATACTTCAAGGTTTCCATTAACGGGGGCGGCAGCAGGCAACGGGGACGGCCGGTATCATGGGCCGTAAATCCCCTGTAAGAAACCGTGACATGGCGAAGGGCAATCCCCTGCAGGAACAGCTGCTCAAGGCCGGACTGGTGAAGAAGTCCAAATTGGCCGAGGTCGCGCGCGAGCAGAACAAGGCTCGCCACGCCAAGGGGCCGGTGGCCCCCAACGAGATCCAATTGGAAGCCGAACGCGCGCGCGCCGAAAAAACCGAGCGCGACCGCGCCATCGAAGCCGAACGCAAAACCCAGGCGCGCGTGGCCGAGCTGCGTGCGCAGGCGCGCCAGATCATCCAGGACCGCAAGGTGCCGCGCTCGGGCGAAAGCGAGTACCGCTTCACCGCCGATGGCGCGATCCGCACCCTGCTGGTCAACGAGGACCTACGCAAGAAGCTGTCGGCAGGCGTGTTGGTCATCGCGCGCCTGGACGAGCGCTACGAGTTGCTGCCGCGCCCGGCCGCCGACAAGGTGCGCGAGCGCGACGCTTCGATGATCGTGCTCGATCATGGCCAGGCGCCGGATGCCGAGCCGTCGGCCAGCAACTCGGAAGATGATGCGTACTACGCGCAGTTCGTGGTGCCGGACGACCTGGTCTGGTGATTCGGGAGCGGCCCAGGGGCCGCGCCCTACCCTTTGATGCGACTGCGCCTCGCTGACCAGCGACGCCCGCCCGGCTTGGCGGGCGCAGCCGCGGCGCTTGAGGACGGCATCAATCCTTGGGCGGCGTGGGCGTCGAGAACGAGATCGCATCGGCGCCGGTGATCTTGCCGGTCTTGGCCGTGCTGTGCACATACAGCTGCACGGGCATCTCGAAGGTCATCGCGCCGTCGACGATCGCATCCGGCCCGATCACGATGCGGGGCGGTCGATCGAGATGGCTGAAAGTCGGCTTTTTGAGGCGCACATCGCCTTTGACATGCGAACCCACGCCGACGGTGACATCGCTGCTGGCAAAGGTGATGCCACCCTCAACTTGCGTCTGCACCAATCCAATGGCACCGCTGACCGCAGTGACATCACCGGCGATCTTGCTGCCACGGTCGGCGAAGATATTGCCGCTTACCGTAGTGACAGCGCCGCTCACCACCGTGTTGTGGCCGAGCGTGAGATTGCCGCTGACACTCTTGAGCGGGCCGGTCTTGCCGTTGTCCGCCACTTTGACGTCGCCACTGGTGGTCGCCACGTCTTCAACGCTGGCCGCCGCATCGAGCTTGATGTCGCCGCTGACGGTGTGGACGCCCTTGGCCTGCACGCCGCCGGTCACGTGGATGTCGCCACTGACCGTGGACAGCGCGCCGTACGTCTGCCCGGCCTGCGTCGTCACATCGTCGGAAATCTTGCTGACGCTCTGCTGGGCTAGTGCCGGGGTAGCCGCGAGCAGTGCCAGCCACAGGATGGATCGCGAAGCATGCATGGTGGAGCCTCCGTTGCAGTGGGTGGGCCTTCCGTCGTGGCGTCGGCCTTCCGGTAGATGGCACCACGGCGAGCCCGCCCGGGCATCTGCCTGAAGTCACGGGGTCATGCGGCAGGTCAGCCCTGCGGGGGCCCCTACCCCATCAAATGTGTATCGTAGATTGGCAACGTCGAGGCGAATGCACGGCCAAAGGCCGATCTTGCGACGGCCTCGTGACGGTGACCGGAGCTGCTTAACCCAGTGCACTCGGCCGAGGCGCTCCAGCACTTTCCCGCCACGCCGACGGTTTGCCTACCTCGCTGTCTTCGCGCGTGCCTTCACGGGCACCAGCGGGCACACGCGCACACTTGCCGCTCATCAAGGAGCGCGAACAATGGATGGACGTCCTGGGGCGCTGAATGAAGCCACTGTGCAACAAATGCTCTGGAAGTTCGCCATGCGTTCATCCGAGTATGCCGCCTTGTTGCTGGACGGTCGTGGCGAGGTGACGTGGGCCAACCCGGGCGCCGCCACCATCCTGGGCACGGCGCCGGAATCGCTATTGGACTCGAACATCTCGCGCTTCTTTTCACGGCGCGACGTTGCGCGCGGCATCCCCGAGCACGAACGCGAAGAAGCGATCCAACGCGGCACTGCATCGGATGATCGATGGATGGCACGCGCCGATCGCTCTCGCTTCTGGGCGTCCGGCGTTACCGCCCACCTGGGCTCGGAGAACGAACAGTGCACGTACCTCAAGCTGTTCCGCGACCTTACTGAGTTCAAGATGCAGCTGGAAAGTACCCGCGCGCGCAGCAGCGCGTCTGCCCAGACCCACGAGAGCACCACGGCCGCCATCGCCGTGCTCGCCCACGAGCTGCGCAACCCGCTCACCGCGATCAGCCTGGCCACCCACGCGCTGCAGAGCCGCCTGTCGTCCCAACCGCAGGCGACCGCGCCGCTCGACGCCATCGCCAGCAACGTGGCGCTGGGTGCGCGCCTTATCGAAGACCTCATGCAGCACAGCAAGGTGACCTCCGAGGGATTCAGCCTGGAGCGCACGCGCTGCAACGTGCGCGAGCTGCTTGAGACGTCCACGTCGGTCGCGCGCCGACAGATGGAACAAGACGATCGCCCTATCAGCGTCCTTGTCCCCTCCGACGAGGTGGACATGCACGTCGATCGCATGCGGATGCAGCAGGTGTTCGTCAATCTGATCGCCAACGCCCTACGCTACACACCGGCACCTGGGCGCATCTGGGTGGTGGCCACCTTCGAGGGAGCCGAGGTGATCGTGCGGGTGGCCGACGAAGGCGTCGGCATTGAGCCCGAGCGCCTCGAACGCCTGTTTGAACTATTCACGTTGCCACGCCTGAAGGGCACGAAGCTCGGCCTGGGCCTGGGATTGGCGCTGGTCAAAAAGATTGTCGAGCTGCACGGCGGCAGCGTGCAGGCGCGCAGCGAGGGGCTCAACAAAGGCTGCCAATTCATCGTGCGGTTCCCAGGGCTCGATCAGCACTAAGCGTCGCTTGCCTGGTGGCGCCGGGCGACGGCTTTATCATGGACACCCTACGACCCAGCACAGCGCCTGTCGGGGTTGGGCCAAGGGCCCATTGAAACGCCCAAATCCCCATGCAAGGCTAGGCCTCCCGGATGCCCCTACAAGCCGGTCGTGTTTCGGGCGAACAGCCGCTCGCAGCAACCGCCATCACGACCCGCGCGACGGCTTCCTTGCTTGAACCTTGGGATGGAAATCTCATGCAAGTAGCCGAACCAAGCGCCGCCGATCCGATCAATGCCGATCCTGCCCTTTCCGCTCTACTCGAGCTCGATGCGCAGATCGCCAAACTGGGCGGCAAGATCCGCGTGCTGTCGGGCTTGGCCTGGCCCGTGGAGATGGAGGCGCGGTTCCTTCAAAGTTGGCGCACGGGCAATCCTGAAATGCCGGCGCCACCCGCCCAGCCGGTGGACCACGCCGCGACCATTGCAGCACTCGACGACATCCTGCGCCAGCTCGATCGCGGTCACCCGGTCGGCGATTGGCTGTTCAAGACGGCCTGGAGTTACAAAGTGGCCGCGCTCATGCTCTGCAACGTGGGCACACCGCGGTTTACCGAATGCTCGATGCTGCTCTATGGACATCCTGCTACGCATTACCGATCGCAGGAATCCACGACCGTGCAGTCGGCCCAGCACATGCTCGACATCACCGATCAGTTGATCGATTCGCGGTATGTGCCCGAAGTGCCGTATGACATTCACGCATCCGAGTTTGCCGAGCGCCTGCGCGAACGCATAGGACCTTTTTTTACAGACGATTCGGTGCAGGTTGTGCTGGATCCCCAGCTCGCCTCCAAGGCGGCGGCCGGCAGCAAGGTCATCCGCATTCGGGCCGATGCCATGTTCTCCGAACTGGATCTCGACCAACTGGTCAAGCACGAGGCTTACATCCATTCGGCGACGATGTTGAACGGACGTCGCCAACCTTGGCTGCGTTGCCTGGGCACGGGTGCCCCACGCACCACCCGCACCCAGGAAGGCCTTGCCACGTTTTCCGAAATCATCACCGGTGCGATGGACATCAATCGTCTTCGCCGTCTCGCGCTCCGTGTCCTGCGTCTGCAGGAGGGCCTGGCAGGGGCGGATTTCATCGAGGTGTTCCGCGCGTTCCTGGCCGCCGGGCAATCCGAAGAAGACAGCTATCGCAGCGCCGCGCGTATCTTTCGGGGCGGTGACGTACGCGGTGGTGTGTGCTTCACCAAGGATGGGGCTTATCTGGAAGGACTGTTGCTGGTGACCGCCTTCATCAAGCGAGCGCTACACGAGAATCGCGGCGATACCTTGCGTTTGCTGTTCTGTGGGCGCGTGGCCCTGGGTGACCTGGTAACGCTGACCGACCTGCGAGACAGCGGACTGATCGCCGCACCCCACTACGTGCCGCCGTGGGCACGGCATCCCGAGCGGGTGCTGGCCACGCTGGCGTTTTCTACGGCGACGCAGACCTTGCGGCTGGATTCCTTCAGCCTGCAGCGGTTTTCGGAATACGAAGACGAAGTCATGGCTGGGGCAGCTTGGTGTGCGCCGGGGCTGTCGGCTTGAGCGGTATGCCGTCGGCATGTGCAGGGCTGTGCATTGAGCGCCAAGTTGAGTGCCTGGCAGAAGGACAGCGGCGCGAAGATCTGCCGGTTCAATGCACTGGCCGCCGAGTCAACCGGATGATCCACGCCAGCAAGGTGTGCAGTCGCGTGGGCTGGAATGTCAGTGTCGGCGTCGCCGTGCGTTCCGCGCTCAGGCCCGCCTCGACCTCGGTGAAGATGCCTGCGAGTGCGGCCTCTTTCAGACAGATAGCGCATCGCCGCGCCATTCGCCGACCGTTCGACTGATCATGGATTCATGGTGCGCCCGACAGGACTCGAACCTGTAACCGCCGGCTTAGAAGGCCGGTGCTCTATCCGGTTGAGCTACGGGCGCCCGGTGACTTGCAGGTGCCAACCCGTCGGACCGAGTGGTCGGGGTAGAGGGATTCGAACCCCCGACATCCTGCTCCCAAAGCAGGCGCGCTACCAGACTGCGCTATACCCCGAACGGTAAACGGCCCCAGCGCCGTTGCGGCGGCGGGGTGCGCCATTGTCCGGGCTGGGCGTCGCCGGGTCAATCGCGACCAGCGCCGATCCGCAGCCCCGATCCGGACAGCCGATCCCAAGAGCCGATTTCACGCTTCGGCTATGCTGGAGGCCTCCGGCCACGAAGGCCACCCACTCATTCGACAAGGAGATCGCTCATGTTACGTAGCGGCAACCCTACCCTTCAGGAATCCACCTTCCTGGACCTGGCCAGCGGCAGCGTGGTGCGCCGCGACGGCGACGCCATGACCCTGTCCGGCACCATCAACAAGACCGGCTTCTTGTTGCTGCTGACCCTCATCACCGCCGCCTTTGCCTGGAGCCAGACCCTCACCCCCGACGGCGAAGTGCTGCCGCAGGCGCAGGTCTATCTGTGGGGCGGCGTGCTGGGCGGCTTGGTGCTGGCGCTGATCACCACCTTCAAAAAGACCTGGTCGCCGGTCACCGCTCCGCTGTATGCGCTGGTGGAAGGCTTCTTCCTGGGCGCGATCTCGGCCATCTTCGAGGCGCGTTTCAACGGCATCGTGTTCCAGGCGGTGCTGCTGACCTTCGGCACGCTGTTTGCGCTGCTCTTCGCCTATCGCAGCGGGCTGATCAAGGCCACCGAGAACTTCAAGCTGGGCGTGGTCGCGGCCACCGGCGGCATCGCGCTGGTGTACCTGGCCACGATGGCCCTGGGCTTTTTCGGCATCCGCATCCCCTTCATCCACGACTCGGGCCTGATCGGCATCGGCTTCAGCCTGTTCGTGGTGGTGATCGCCGCGCTCAACCTGGTGCTGGACTTCGACTTCATCGAAACCGGTGTCGAGCAGGGCGCACCCAAGTACATGGAGTGGTACGGCGCGTTCGGCCTGATGGTCACGCTGGTGTGGCTGTACCTGGAGTTCCTGCGCCTGCTGTCCAAGCTGCAGTCGCGTAACTGATCAGCAAAACGGGGTCAGGTTCAGTTAAAAGCGAGGCTACGTGGTGTCAGGTTGAGTTTGCCAAAGCGAACCCAGCCTGACGTTTCTTAGCCCCGCTTTTAACTGAACCTGACCCCGTTTTCACAAAAAAGGGCGCCGCAAGGCGCCCTTTCTCGTTGCTGCCCGCGTGCCGCCATTACAGCCGGCTGGCGATCGCCTGGGCGAAGCTGGTGGTGTTGCCGGTGCCGCCCAGATCCGGGGTGAGCGAATCCTTGGCTTCCAGCGTGGCCACGATCGCATTGCGCAGGCGCTCGGCGTTCTCGGGCTGGCCGAGGTGGTCCAGCATCTGCGCTGCACCCAGCAGCAGGGCGCAGGGGTTGGCCTTGCCCTGGCCAGCGATGTCCGGGGCCGAGCCGTGCACGGCTTCGAAGATCGCCGCCTCGGTGCCGATGTTGGCGCCCGGGGCCAGGCCCAGGCCGCCCACCAGGCCGGCGCACAGGTCCGAGATGATGTCGCCGAACAGGTTGGTGGTCACGATGATGTCGAACTGCTCCGGACGCATCACCAACTGCATGCAGGCGTTGTCGACGATCATTTCCTGGAATTCGATTTCCGGATATTCCGCGGCCACATCGCGCGCCACCTTCAGGAACAGGCCCGAGGTCGACTTGATGATGTTGGCCTTGTGCACGGCGGTGATCTTCTTGCGGCCGGTCTTTTTGGCCAGCTCGAAGGCGTAACGCACGATGCGGTCCGAACCCTTGCGGGTGATGCGCGTGCCCGAGAACGCGGTCTCGCCGTCTTCCGACACCGTCTGGCCTTCGCTCAGGTAGGCGCCCTCGGTGTTCTCGCGCACCGTGATCAGGTCAACGCCATCGGCGAAGCGCGACTTGGTGTTCGGGAACGACTTGGCCGGCCGCACGTTGGCGTACAGGTCGAAGTGGCGGCGCATGGCCACGTTGATCGAGCTGAAGCCCTCGCCCACCGGCGTGGTCAGCGGGCTCTTGAGCGCGACCTTGTTCTTGCGGATCGACTCCAGGGTGGAAGCCGGCAGCAGGTCGCCGTGCTTTTCCAGCGCAACCAGGCCTGCGTCGGCAAATTCATAGGTCAGGCCGGCCTGCAGCGTATCGAGCACCTGCAAGGTCGCGTCCATGATCTCCGGGCCGATGCCGTCGCCGCGGATGACCGTGATTGTCTGCGTCATGTCGTTGGGGTTCCAAACGTGGGAAACGAAAGCGCGCCGGTCGCCGAAAGGGACCCTGCGCTGGGGGATGTCAGAACCGGAATTATGCCCGATCGGGCCCCTGCCCCCCAAACCGACCTGGTTCCAGATGCCCGGCCCGCGTTCATCCACGGGCCGTTTGGCCAGGTGCGGCGACACCGGTCAGCCGCGCCCGCACCATCGGCTGGTTCAGCCGTGGGTGTGTTCGGTGGGCGCCGGCGCCCCACTCTCCAACTGGTCAAGAAAGTCCACCGCACGACGCAGGTGCGGGATCACGATCGAGCCGCCCACCACCAGGCCCACCGAGAACGTCTCGAAGAACTCCTCGCGCGTCACCCCGGCCTCCTTGCACTGGGCCACGTGGTAGCTGATGCAGTCGTCGCAACGCAGCACCATCGAGGCGACCAGGCCCAGCAGCTCCTTGGTCTTCACATCCAGGGCGCCGGCCTGGTAGGTCTGGGTGTCCAGGGCGAAAAAGCGCCGCACTACCTGGTTGGGCTCGGCCAGGATGCGTTGGTTCATGCGCTGGCGGAATTCGGTGAATTCACGCAGCCGGTCCTCACCGCCCTCATTGCCATTGCCGCTCATGCCGGGTCCTCCGCCTGTCCAGCCAGCAGCGGCTCGAGCTTGCCGGCGCGGTGCAGCGCCATCATGTCGTCGTAGCCGCCCACGTGCACATCGCCCACGAAGATCTGCGGCACGCTGGTCCGCCGGGCCAGGGACACCATCTTGTCGCGCTCGGCCGGGTCCAGGTCGATGCGCACTTCCTCCCATTGCTGGCCCTTGCTCTTGAGGAAGTTCTTGGCCGCCACGCAATACGGACAGATGGCGGTCGAGTACAGGCGGATACGGGGCGCGGTGCCGGTCGGCTGGGACGTGGTGGCGGTGATGGTCACGGGAAACTCCGTGTGGGTTCAGTTGTCTGACATATGGTAACGGCCGGCTGGAATTTCGACCCGGCCACCGCAACACTGTGACCCACCCCGCGTTCAGAACGCCCCTGCGGCTCCGGAGCCCACGCTTGCGCAAGTTGCTGCTCGCCACTGCCCTCACCCTGGGGATCGCCGCCGGGGTGGCGCCAGCGCAGGACCAGTTGCCCGATATCGGCTCATCGGCCGGCGAACTGCTGACCCCGGCCCGCCAGGCCGAGTACGGCAAGATGATGCTGGCCGAGCTGCGCAACTACGGCTATGTGCTGCAGGACCCGTTGATCGACGACTGGCTGCAGGGCCTGGGCGGCCGGCTGGGCGCCAATAGCGACCAGCCCCGCCAACCGTTCACCTTTTTCATGCTGCGCGAGCGGCAGATCAACGCCTTCGCCACCCTGGGGGGCTACGTGGCGGTGAATGCGGGGCTGGTGCTCACCGCCGAGACCGAAGACGAAGTGGCCGCGGTGCTGGCGCACGAAATTGCCCACGTCACCCAGCAGCACGTGCTGCGCGGCGTGGAGCGGGCCCAGCGCGACCGCATCCCGATCCTGCTGGGCATGTTGGCAGCGGTGGTCGCGGCGCAAAGCGCCGGCGGCAACTCCAGCGGCGATGCCACGATGGCCAGCATCACCAGTGCGATGGGATTGCTGGCGCAACGGCAGATCAACTACACGCGCTCGAACGAGTCCGAAGCCGATCGGCTGGGCATCCGCACCTTGTCGCGCAGCGGCTACGACGTCGATGCGATGGCCGGCTTTTTCCAGCGCATGTCGCTGGCCATGCGCGGCAACGAAGGCGGCTTCAGCGCACCGGATTACCTGCAGACCCACCCGGTCACCACCACCCGTATCGTGGAGGCCAAGGCGCGCGCCGAGCAGATGAAAAAGGACACCGTGCTGCTGACCACCAGCGTGCCCGGTGCGACCGAGCAGATGCGGGTGAATCCGTCGGACCCCTCGCTCTCCGAGCCGCTGGGCAGCAATGGCAACCCATTGCTTCCCTACGCCTTCAAGGTGCCGTGGGACGTCGGCGGGCGCGGCCCTACCGGCCAGTTCGCCTGGGCCAAGGAACGCCTGCGCGTGCTCAGTGCCAACACGCCTGCAGCTGCCATCCGCGAATACGAGGACCTGCGCCGCGGCAACGCGCGCGGGCTCAGCGATGCCCAGCGTTACGGCCTGTCGCTGGCGCGGATGCGCAACAGCGACAGCCCGGCCGCGGTGGTGCATGAGCTGGCCGCTCTGCAGGAAGACCATCCGGACAACCTGTGGGTGGCCCTGGCGTTGAGCGAAGCGCAGACCCGGGCCGGCCAGGCCGACCAGGCCAACCAGCGCTTCGAAGCATTGCTGAAACAGCAGCCGGGCAACCGCGCAGTGATCCTGACCTATGCCGGGCTGCTCAATGAGCAGGCCAGCGCTGCGGCCGGCCGGCGCTCGCAGCAGATCCTGCAACCGTTGGGACGCAGCGCGCCGGACGACCCGCTGTACCAAACCACCTTCGCCCGGGCGTGCGAACTGGCAGGCGATGCGCACCGCGCCAGCGAAGCCTATGCCGAAGCCGCGTTCCTTAATGGTCGTGCCGAGCAAGCCCTGATCCAGCTGAACGCCCTCAAGCGCCAGGACCTGGACTATGTGACCCGTGCCCGGGTGGACGCCCGCATCGCCACCATCACCCCCACCGTGCTGGAAATGCGCCGGCAGGGCGTGCGCGACCCCGAGCTGTCCCGCTGACGACGACACTGTCACCGGGCAGTCATAAAACCGTAGTCTACTGGCGCCCATCCGTTCATCCCCCACGGTAGCCGCGTGCAGAAACGCATCTTGATCGTTGACGACGAACCCGCCATCCGCGATATGGTCGCGTTCGCCTTGCGCAAGGGCGAATTCGAGCCCGTCCATGCCGGCGACGCCCGCGAGGCACAGACCGCCATCGCCGACCGCGTGCCCGACCTGATCCTGCTCGACTGGATGCTGCCCGGCACCAGCGGCCTGGACCTGGCCCGGCGCTGGCGCAAGGAAGCCCTCACCCGCGAGATCCCGATCATCATGCTCACCGCGCGCGGTGAGGAGAACGATCGCGTCGGCGGCCTGGAGGCCGGCGTGGACGACTACGTGGTCAAGCCTTTCTCGGCCCGCGAGCTGCTGGCGCGGATCCGCGCGGTGATGCGCCGGGCGCGCGACGATGACGAAGACGGCAGCGTCGGCGTCGGCGCGTTGCGCATCGACGGGGCCGCCCATCGCGTGTTTGCCGGCGACGCACCCGTGCCGATCGGCCCGACCGAATACCGCTTGCTGCACTTCTTCATGACTCACCCCGAGCGCGTCTACAGCCGCACCCAGTTGCTGGACCACGTGTGGGGCGGCAGCGTGTATGTCGAAGAACGCACCATCGATGTGCACATCCGCCGCCTGCGCAAGACGCTGGAGCCGTTCGGCCTGGAGAACATGGTGCAGACCGTGCGCGGGTCCGGCTACCGCTTCTCCGCCGCGACCTGACCGTTCGCGCGCGCTCCCGGTCGCCGGTGTCCTCCATGCCTCAACACATCCGCTCGGCCTGGCTGAAGACCTTGGGCACGGTGGCGCTGTGGCTGCTGGCGGCCCTGCTGATCGGCGTGTCGGTGGGGCACGCCTGGATGGCGCTGGCCTTGGCCGCGTTGGTGGCACTGGCGTGGGATTACTGGCGCTTGCGCCGCGTACTGCGCGGGCTCACCGCGCGCCAGCGCTGGGAGCCGGCCGCCGGCACCGGTGCCTGGAACGAACTGGATCGCCTGCTCAATCGCAGCCAGGTGGAAATGCGCACCCGCAAGCGACGCCTGGTCGAAATGCTGCGCACCTATCGCGCCGCCGCGGCCGCCCTGCCCGATGCGGTGGTCGTGGTGGATCGCAACAGCCAGCGCGTGCAGTGGTTCAACGAGGCCGCCGGTGGACTGCTCGGCCTGCATCACCCGGGCGACCTGGGCGTGCCGGTGGTCGAGCGTCTGCAACCGCTTCCGCTGGCGCATTGGCTGGCGGCCGGACGCAATGCCGAACCGATGCTCGACGCGCCTTCGCCGGTCGATCCCAACCTGCGCTTGAACCTGCGCCTGATCCCGTACTCCGAGGACTACTGGCTGCTGGTGGCGCGCGATGTCAGCAAGCTGCTGCGCCTGGAGCAGGTGCGGCGCGACTTCGTGGCCAATGTGTCGCATGAGCTGCGCACGCCGCTGACCGTGGTGCACGGATACCTGGACATGCTCGACCCGGAAGACTTTCCAGGCTCCGGACCGATGCTGGTGGAGATGCGCAAACAATCCCAGCGCATGGCCCAGCTGGTCGAAGACCTGCTCACCTTGTCGCGACTGGAATCGCAGGACGAGATTGGCGAAGACATCGTGGCGATGGCACCGATGCTGTCCACTCTGCGACGCGAAGCGGAGGCGCACAGCCACGGCCGCCACACGATCGAGATCCACGACGAGGCCGGCTGTGATTTGCTGGGTTCCAACAAGGAACTCCACAGCGCCTTCTCCAACCTGGTGACCAATGCCGTGCGCTATACGCCGGCAGGCGGCAAGGTCAGCATCCGTTTCGCACGCGAGGCCGACGGCGGCGCGGTGCTGGCGGTGCGCGATACCGGTTACGGCATTCCCGCCTCGCACCTGCCGCGCATCACCGAGCGTTTTTACCGGGTTTCCAGCAGCCGCTCTCGCGAAAGCGGCGGCACTGGCCTGGGCTTGTCGATCGTCAAGCACGTGCTCGGTTTGCACCAGGCACGACTGGAGATCGAGAGCGAGGTCGGCAAGGGTAGTCAGTTCTCGTGCCACTTCGGTGCAGCGCGCGTGGTGGAGCGCGACACCGATGCATCTGCTTCGCGGCTGGCGTGATATGAATGTCCTCGCGTGCCCGGTTTTGTGCTGTGCCATGGCGCGGCGCCACCGCTGCAACGCGATCTCCCACCGCTTCAACAACGCCTGAAACCTGCCATGGCCAGCACCAAAAAAGTCGCCCTTTCCGTATCCTCTGCCGAGTTGGCGCCGCCTGATCCGTTGCGCGATCCGGCGCTATACCTGAATCGCGAACTTTCGCAGCTGGACTTCAACTTCCGCGTGCTGGCGCAGGCGATGGACGAACAGGTCCCGCTGCTCGAGCGGCTGCGGTTTTTGTCCATCAGCTGCACCAATCTGGACGAATTCTTCGAGATTCGCGCCGCCACGGTACGTCATGCGCAGGAGTTCGGGCTGCCGCCGGCACCGGACGGGATGAGCCCGACCACCATCCTCAACGCCGTGCACGACCGGGCCGCCAAACTCGTCGAACAGCAGTACCACTGCTGGAACGACGTGCTGCGTCCGGCGATGCTGGAGGCAGGCGTGGGCGTGCTGGGACGCAATTCGTGGACCTCGCGCCAACGGCGTTGGCTGCGCGCCTATTTCCGCAACGAGATCATGCCGGTGCTGTCGCCGCTGGGGCTGGACCCGGCGCATCCGTTCCCCAAGATCCTCAACAAGACGCTCAACATCGTGGTGGTGCTCGAAGGCGCCGATGCCTTCGGGCGTGCCAGCCATCTGGCGATCGTGCGCGCGCCGCGCTCGTTGCCGCGCATCATCCAGTTGCCGCCCAGCCTGTCGGCAGCGGGCACGCAGAGCTTCGTGTTCCTGTCCTCGGTGCTCTCGGCGTTCGTCGACGAAATGTTCCCGGGCATGGAGGTCAAGGGTGCCTACCAGTTCCGTGTCACCCGCAACTCCGAGTTGGTGGTGGACGAGGAGGAAGTGGAAAACCTGGCACTGGCGTTGCGCGATGAACTGGTCGACCGGGGCTACCGGCCCGCGGTGCGGCTGGAGATCGCCGACGACATGCCCAAGCCGATCGTGCGCACCTTGCTGCAGAACTTCAGCCTGCCCGACAACGCGGTCTATCGCATCGCAGGTCCCGTCAACCTGAGCCGCGTGGTCCAGGTGTACGACCTGGTGCAGCGCCCGGAGCTCAAGTACTTGCCGTTCAATCCGCGCACGATGCGCGAGAGCGAAAGCATCTTCGAGATCGCCAGCAAGGGCGACGTGCTGCTGCATCACCCCTTCGATGCATTTACCGGCGTGCTCGATCTGCTGCGGCAGGCCGCCGTCGATCCGAATGTGCTGGCCATCAAGCAGACTTTGTATCGCACCGGCAAGGACTCGGCGATCGTCGATGCGCTGATCTTGGCGGCGCGCAATGGCAAGGACGTCACGGTGGTGGTCGAGTTGCGCGCGCGCTTCGACGAAGAAGCCAACCTGGGCCTGGCCGACAAGTTGCAGGAAACCGGTGTCCAGGTCGTCTACGGCGTGGTGGGCT
>DASWQJ010000221.1:0-18184 GCA_036403795.1 Stenotrophomonas sp. | reverse complement strand
TGCTGCTGTGCCTGCGCAGCGCCGGCACCATCATCAGATTGATCGGCCAGAGCGGCGTAGAGGCATTTGCGCGCCTGATGGGCTTCCTGCTGGTCTGCCTGGGCGTGCAGTTCGTCATCAACGGCGTGCTCGACCTGATCGAAGATTTCCCGTTGGTGAACTGACCACGGCGTATCGGCAACGAGGCCCGTGCCCGATGACTAAGAGCACGCGCATCTCATGCCGCTGGGCGCGCGTTGCAGCCGTCAGTCGCGCGCGACCTGGAACCCGGCGAATGACTGGGTCACCGGCATGATCTCAAGCCGATTGATGTTGAGGTGCGGCGGCAGGGTCGCGACGTAAAAGATCGACTCGGCGATGTCTTCGGCCGTCATGGGGTTGGCGCCGGCGTAGAGTTTGTCCGACGCGGTCTGGTCTCCGTGTGTGCGCACCAGGGTGAACTCGGTCTCGGCCATGCCTGGTTCGATGGAGGTTACCCGCACGCCCGTGCCTTGCAGGTCAGCGCGCAGACCCAGCGAGAACTGGCTGACGAAGGCCTTGGTGCCGCCGTACGTATTGCCGCCCGGGTAGGGATACGTCGCAGCGATCGAGCTGATATTGATGATCGCGCCCCGGCGTTCGATCAGGCGCGGCAGCAGGCGGTGGGTGATGTTCACCAGTGCGGTTACGTTGGTGTCGATCATCGTGTGCCAGTCCTGCAGCGTGGCCGACTGGGCAGGCGCAGTGCCCTGCGCCAGACCGGCGTTGTTGACCAGCACGTCCGGATATTGGAACTGCACGGGCAAGCCGGCGAGGGCCGCATCAAGGGCCGCTTCGTCGCGGATGTCGAACGCCATCGCGTGCACGCGGTCAGCGCCGAACTCGTCCACCAACGGTTGCAGGCGATCGCCACGCCGCCCGGTGACCGCGACGCGCCAGCCAGCCAACAAGAAGCGACGGGCGGCAGCCAGGCCGAAGCCGGAGGTGGCCCCAGTGATCAGAGCGGTCTGGGTCATGGCGAATCCAACGAAACGGGGACGTTGATTTTCGCATCGATCGATGCGGATGTGCCGTGCCCGCGCCCGGCGCAATGCAAAGAGCCCGGCGACAAGCCGGGCGCTTCGGAAACGTGCAGTGCCACCCGTGGGCGTTTACTGAGCCTTGATCGCGATCGCCGGCACACCACTGCCGCTGAGCTTCTGCTTGGCCTCTGCCAACTCCCCGGCGGTCCCATAGGGGCCCATGCGGACGCGGTAAACGGTCTTGCCAGCGATCTGCGCAGACTCCACCCGGGCGCTCAACCCCAACATCGCGAGCTTGGCCTTGGTCGATTCGGCATCGCCGGACGCACCGAACGAGCCCGCTTGCAGGATGTAGCGCGCGTTGTCGCCCGGCGTCGGCTTGGCGGCGGTGACGGGGGGCGCCGTCGCAGCAGCGGCGGTGCTCATCGCCGGGGCGGTGGCTAATGGAGTGTTGGGCCGCTGCACGGGCGCGGTTTGGGGATCGGGCAGCGCGCGCGGGCCTTCGGCCAACGGCGAAGGCTGCGCCAGGGGGGCGCTCGCTACGGCGCCCGACGTGGCTGGCGTCGCAAGCGGCGTAGCGCTCGGGGCAGCCGGCGGGACGGCTTTGCCTTCCAGCGCAGCACGCGCCCGTGCCGCTTCCTCGGCGCGGGCGCTCGCGGCGAGCTCGGCATCGGACATCTGCACTTCCTTGCCCGGCAGCAACGTATAGAAATCGTATTGGGTTGCGCCGGCTTCGCCCGGCTTGGCATGGGTCGCCGGGCCCGGCAGCTCCGGTGGCGCATCCACGTCGGCGTCGACCACCGGCGCCGGCTGGGCATCGGGATTGGGATGCGGGCCCACGCGCAGGAAGCCGTCGCCATCTTTCTTGAACAGGCCCGGGGCCGCCAGGAACACCACCGCTGCGATTGCTGCGCCGGCGACCAGCCAGACCCAGCCCGGCGTTCCATTGCCGGTATTGCGCCTGGCCTGGCTCTTACCGCGTCGTGCTGCCATTTACTACTTCTCCGTTGGACTGCCGAGAGCGCTTGCGCTCTTACATTTTTTCCGGCGCGCCAACGCCCAGGATTTCCAGGCCATTGGCGAGGACTTGGCGGGTCGCCTGGGCGAGCGCGAGCTTGGCGTCGCGTTCGGCGGCATCTTCGACCAGCACCGGCGTCCCGTGATACCACGTGTGGAAGGCGTGCGCCAATTCACGCAGATACTGCGCGATCTGGTGCGGCTCCAGCGCTTCGCCGGCCGCCTCGACCACCTCAGGGTAACGGGACATTTCGGTCATCAACCACAGCGAAGTCTCGTCCTGCAGTTGGCCCAGACCGGCGGTGCCGGCCGACAGTTCGTGCTTGAAGCCTTTCTCCTGCGCCTGGCGCAACAGGCTGCAGACCCGTGCGTGTGCGTACTGCACGTAGAACACCGGGTTGTCGTTGCTCTGCTGCCGGGCCAGGTCGATGTCGAAGGTGAGCTGGGAATCGGGTTTGCGGGCGATCAGGAACCAGCGCACCGCGTCGGCACTGGTTTCCTCGATCAGGTCGCGCAACGTGACGTAGCCGCCGGCGCGCTTGCCCAGCTTCACTTCCTGGCCATCGCGCATCACCGTGACCATCTGGTGCAGCACATACTCCGGCCAACCCTTTGGAATGCCGAGTTCCATCGCCTGCAAACCGGCGCGCACGCGCGCCAGCGAACCATGATGGTCGGCTCCCAACTCCGTGATCGCCCGCTCGTAACCCCGCTGCCATTTGGTCAGGTGGTAGGCCACGTCCGGCACGAAATAGGTATAGGTGCCGTCGGACTTGCGCATCACCCGGTCCTTGTCGTCGCCGAAGTCGGTGGACTTCAGCCACAACGCGCCGCCTTCCTCGTAGGTGTGCCCGGACGCGATCAACTTCTGGACCGCTTCTTCGACCTTGCCTTCGCGGTAGAGCGAGCTTTCCAGGAAGTAGATGTCGAAATCCACCCGGAACGCCGCCAGGTCGTGGTTCTGTTCGTTGCGCAGGTAGGCCACCGCGAAGCGGCGGATCGAGTCGAAGTCTTGCGGGTCCTTCGTGCCGACGACCAGATGGCCTTCCAGGTCGACCGTTTCACCGGCCAGGTACGCCTTGGCAACGTCGGCGATGTACTCGCCGCGGTAACCGTCCTCGGGCCAACCCTCGTTGTCCGGGACCAGGCCCAGCGCACGCGCCTGTACCGACCGGGCCAGGTTTTCAATCTGCACGCCAGCGTCGTTGTAGTAGAACTCGCGCTTGACGTTCCAGCCGTTGGCATCAAGCAGGCGCGCGAGGCTGTCGCCAATGGCCGCCGCGCGACCGTGCCCAACGTGCAATGGACCGGTGGGATTGGCCGACACGTACTCGACACCCACACTTCGACCGTTGCCCACCAGGCTGCGGCCATAGTCGTGTCCCTGCTTCAACACGCTCACCGCTTCACGCTGGTACGCGCCGGCACCCAGGTGGAAATTGATGAACCCGGGTCCGGCGATCTCGACGCGGGTGACATCCTCGCTGGGCGGCAACGCATCGACGAGGGCCTGCGCGAACACGCGTGGATTGGTGCGCGCGGCTTTCGCCAGCAGCATGGCCGCGTTGGTGGCGAAATCGCCATGTTCACGGGTCTTGGGCCGTTCGACCACGAAGTCCGGCGGCAAGCTGTCGACGGGCAAAGTGCCATTGGCGCGCAGGGCTTCTATGCCTTGACCGATCAGGGCGCGGAGTTGGGATTTCACGAGAGGCTCTGCGGATGCAATAAAGCGGGAGATTTTACCCGAGCCGCCGCCGGGGATCGCTACGCTCGTTCAGGTGAGGGCGCCCGCCAAAAGCGCGGACCGGCCGCTGGCCCCGCGGAAGGCCCGCCCGGGACCCTGGACGGCGCCAGGCACCGGCCCGAGATGCCCGCAACGCGTTCAGACCCACCCCCGGGCGGCCAGGGACACCGGCGCGCCATCCCCGATCACGAAATGATCGAGCAGTCGGATGTCCAGCAACTCCAGCGCGTCCTTCAGCCGGCGGGTGAGGTTCCGGTCGGCCTGGGACGGCTCGGGGTTGCCCGAGGGGTGGTTGTGGCCAACGATGACCGCGGCCGCGTTATGGGCCAGGGCGCGGCGCAGGATTTCGCGGGGATGCACTTCGGCACGGTCGATCGTGCCCGAGAACAGTTCCTCGAAGGCGAGGGCGCGGTGGCGGTTGTCCAGGAACAGCGCGGCGAAGACTTCCTGTCGACGTTGGCGCAACCGGAGCGAAAAGTACTGCCCGGCCGCGGCCGGATCGCTCAGCAATGTTCCGCGCTCAAGATCCGCCTGCAGGTGCCGTCGGCCGAGCTCCAGCGCCGCAGACAGCTTGCAGGCACGCGCGGGGCCCAGACCCGGCAGCCGGGCCAGGTCGCCGGGATCCCGATCCAGCAGCTCGCGCAACGGGCCGTGCCCTTGCAGCAGGTCGCGCGAGGTTTGGACCGCATCACGACCCGGCAACCCCGAGCCGATGAAGATGGCCAGCAATTCCGCGTCGGTGAGCATGTCCGCGCCGCGGCTGAGCAATTTCTCGCGTGGACGTTCGGCGGTGGGCCAATCGGTAATGTGCATATGGCTAAGATGCAACGCCTCATCGCCGGTCGGCATCAGGCCGGGACAGCCCTTCGGTTAATCTAATACTCCACGCATTCGTAGGAATTATCTGACGTGACTGCCGCTTCCCCGCCGCGCTCCCTGCAGGGACAACGAGTGCTTCTCTGCGTGGGTGGCGGTATCGCCGCCTACAAGTCGCTCGACCTGGTGCGCCGTTTGCGCGATGCCGGTGCCGAGGTCCAGGTCGCGATGACGGCCGGCGCACAGCAGTTCGTGACGCCGCTTGGTTTCCAGGCGCTGTCGGGCCATCCGGCGCGCACCTCGTTGTGGGACAGCGCGGCCGAGCAGGCGATGGGGCACCTGGAATTGGCGCGTTGGGCGGACCGGGTGCTGGTCGCGCCGGCGACGGCCAACCTGCTCGCGCATCTGGCTCACGGCCTGGCCGACGATCTGGTGACGACGTTGTGCCTGGCCACGACGGCGCCGGTGACCGTAGCCCCGGCCATGAACCATCGGATGTGGCTGCATCCGGCCACCCAGTCGAACGTAGAGACCTTGCGCGCCCGGGGCGTAACGATCGTCGGTCCGGCCGATGGGCCGCTGGCCGAGGGAGAGTCCGGTCCGGGGCGCCTGGTCGAGCCGTTGGACCTGGTCGCCGCGTTGGCAGGCTCGAACACCACGGCCAGGCCGACCGCATCGGGCAGCGCGCCAGAGGGCGGTCTGAAAGGCCTGCGCGTGGTCATCAGTGCCGGTCCTACCTATGAAGACCTGGACCCGGTCCGTTATGTCGGCAACCGCAGCAGCGGAAAGATGGGGTTCGCGCTGGCCGCAGCGGCGGCGCGCCAAGGGGCGGACGTCGTGCTCGTGGCTGGGCCGGTGCATCTGCCGGCCCCGGCCGGCGTGGCCCGGGTAGACGTGCGATCGGCGGCGCAGATGCGCGATGCCGTCCTGTCGGCCTTCCCCGCCGACATCTACATCGGGGCGGCCGCGGTATCGGACTACACGCCCAAGCGCGCGGTGCCCCAGAAGATCAAGAAGACCGGCGAAACCCTGACCCTGGAGCTGGTCCGTACACCAGACATCCTGGCCGAGGTGGCGGCCCAGACCGGGGCCCTCAAGCTGGTGGTCGGCTTCGCCGCCGAAACCCACGATGTGGAGAAGTACGCACGTGGCAAGCTGGCCGCCAAGCGGCTGGACCTGATCATCGCCAATCAGGTCGGCATCAGCGGTGGTGGTTTCGAGAGCGATGACAATGCTGCCACTGCCTACTGGCAGGGAGGCGAGCGTATCTTCCCCAGCAGCAGCAAGGCCGACCTGGCCGAGCGCCTGCTGGACCTGATCAAGGAGAGATTGCAGGCATGAGCCCCGTCCACCAGACCCTCGAATTGAAGCTGCTCGACCCGCGCTTTGGCGACGAGTGGCCGCTTCCGGCCTATGCCACCGATGCCAGCGCCGGCATGGACCTGCGCGCAGCGACCGAGACGCCGCTGACCCTGGAGCCGGGCGATACCGCGCTGCTGCCGAGCGGGGTGGCCATTCATCTCGCCGATCCGGGCTTGTGTGCCGTCGTGCTGCCGCGCTCGGGGCTGGGGCACCGTCATGGAATCGTGCTTGGCAACGGCACCGGATTGATCGACGCCGATTACCAGGGGCCGTTGATGATCAGTGTCTGGAACCGGGGCCGCGAGGCGTTCACCATCCACCCCGGTGACCGTATCGCCCAGCTCGTCGTCCTGCCCATCGTGCGCGTGGCGTTGCAGGTGGTGGATACTTTCGTCGACAGTGCGCGGGGTACGGGTGGATTTGGCCACACCGGCGTGCGCTGACAGGGGGCTGTCAAGATGAGCGGGACAAACGAAAGCGAGCGGGCTACGGCCGGCTTGCGCCGGTCGGCGCCTTTGTTGGTGCTGGCCTTGCTGTTGCTGGCGGGTTGGTTCGGCTGGAGTGGTTACACCCAGTGGCAGCACCAGGCCGCCGACGCCAAGCTCGCACAGGTGCGCGACCAGGCCTTGCAGGCGGTTGAGCAGGCGCTCACGCAGGAGCGTGCCCGTCTGGATAGCGTTTTGAAGCAGGAAGACGTGGTCGCCGCCCTCGGCAGCGGCGATGCCGCGCGGGTCGCCGGCGTGCTGCGCGAACATCTCCCTGGTGCCGAAGACGTCAACGTGTGGCCGGCGGACCTGGCCGAAGCCTACACGGACGTGGCAGCGTTCGGATATTCGCGCCTTGCTCTGTTGGAGGCGGGGTTGGCTGCCACGCAAACCCAAGGACTGGCGGTGCGCGATGGCGGCCAGTCCCGCCTCGGCCTGGCCGCGGCGGCATCTTTGGCAGGTCGTCCCGCCGTGGTGTATGTGCGCCTCCCGTTGTCGCGTCTCACCGCTCCTTTCGAGACCGCGCCGTTGCCCGATGACAGTTACCTGGCCCTGCGGCAAGGCAGCTACAGCATCGTGGAGAAGGGCGACGTGGCGCTGGGCGCCGCCGCCGAATCGCTCTCGCGACCGCTCGGAAAGACCGGCCTGCGCGTAGCCGCGGCCGTCGCTGAAGTCGAAGCGGGCCCCTTGGGCCTGGGAGCGATCCCGTGCCTGGTGGTGACCGTCCTGCTGTTGGCATTGGTGCCGCTGTTGCTGCTTGCCGCCAAGGGTCGGGTGCGCATGCCGCAGCGACGTGCGGCCACACAGGCGACAGATGATTCCCCCACCTTGAGCGAGAGCCTGCAACGCGATGCCGCGGCCGCGGCGCTGGCACAGCCGGAAGAGGTGCCCGTCGCGCCCCGCCCGATCCTCGCCGGTCCTTCGGTATCACCCGACATGTTCCGCGCGTACGACATCCGCGGCGTGGTGGGCAAGGAACTCAACCCGGCGGTGGCCGAGCTGATTGGCCATGCGATCGGCAGTGCCATGCAGGCGCAAGGCCTGCGGGACGTGGTGGTCGGCCGCGACGGACGGCTCTCCGGCCCGGAACTGTCGGCCAGCCTGATCGAGGGGTTGCGGCGGGCCGGTTGTCACGTCACGGACATCGGCCTGGCGCCGACGCCGGTGGTGTATTTCGCCGCTTACCATTTGCGGGTGGGCAGTTGCGTGGCCGTGACCGGCAGCCACAATCCGCCGGACTACAACGGCTTCAAGATCGTCATCGGTGGCGAAACCTTGGCCGGTGACGCGATCACCGATCTGTACCAGCGCATCAACGAAGGCCGCCTGCACAGCGCCGTCGAAGCGGGCGGGTTGACCCAGCAGGACGTCAGCGAAGATTACATCCAGCGAATCGCCGACGATGTGCAGCTGGACCGCCCCTTGAAAGTGGTTGCCGACGCAGGAAACGGCGTGGCCGGGGAGATCGCTCCGCGGTTGCTGGAAGCGATCGGCGCCGAAGTCATCCCCCTTTATTGCGATGTGGATGGCACGTTCCCGAACCATCATCCAGACCCGAGCGAGCCGCAAAATCTCGAAGACCTAGTGCAGATGGTCCAGCGCTTCGACGCCGATATCGGCCTGGCATTCGATGGCGACGGTGATCGCCTGGGCGTGGTGACGCGCGAAGGCACGATGGTGTTCCCCGATCGGCTGTTGATGCTGTTTGCTGCCGATGTGCTGCAGCGAAACCCGGGCGCCATGATTATCTACGACGTCAAATGCACCGGGAAGCTATCGGACTTCGTGCTGCGCCACGGCGGCAGCCCGATGATGTGGAAGACCGGCCACTCGCTCATCAAGTCCAAGATGCGCGAGACCGATGCCGAGCTGGCGGGGGAAATGAGCGGCCACTTCTTCTTCAAGGAGCGTTGGTACGGCTTCGACGACGGCCTGTATGCGGCCGCGCGCCTGCTGGAAATCCTGGCACAACGCGATGAGACGCCTTCGGAAGTGCTCGCCGAGTTGCCCGACAGCATCTCCACCCCTGAGATCAAGGTGCCCGTCGCAGGCTCGCCGCACGAGCTCGTCGCGCGTTTCGTTGCATCCGTGCAAGGCGTGGAAGGATCGCCGTTCGAAGGTGCGCGCATTGCCACCATCGATGGCCTGCGCGCCGATTTCAGCGACGGCTGGGGGCTGATCCGCGCTTCCAACACCACACCGGTGCTGGTGTTGCGGTTTGAAGCGGAGAACACCGCCGCCCTGGATCGCATCCGCGCGCTGTTCCGTGACCAACTCCAGGCGTTGTCGCCGGAAACCCAGCTGACGTTCTGAGCCATTCAATGACGGTGGGGCGGCCGACAGCCGCCCCGACCGCTCAGAACCTGCGGCTCAGCCTGCGGTCGCCGGCGTGCCCTTGACCGCCCGGAATCGCTGCAGGATCTGCTCGATCTCCACTTCCAGGTCCACGCGCTGTTGTTCGAAGTTGGCCTGCAGGCGTTGCTGCCACAGCAGTTCACGGTGACGCTGCTGGATATCGGCCGCCATCTTGTCGGAGATTTTCTGCCCGCCCAGGTCGCGGTCGCCCGCCGCACGCAACAAGGTGACCAGACCCTCACGCAGACTGGTTACGTTATAGCGGGCAGTGTGGACGTTGTTCTCGATGATGTTGGTGCGCTCGGTGAAGACCCGACGCAACTCATCTTCCGACTGGAACGACAGCAGCATGGCCTGGTCGGTGCGTTTGCGCGTCTCCTCGGCGGCCTGGTCAGCCTGGCGCTGTGCTTGCTCGGCCGCCGCGGCAGCCCGCTCCTCGGCCGACATCGCACGCCCGACCTCGGCGCTGCGGGTGCCGCTGCGCGCGCTGAATTCGTCGCGAGCCTGGTTGATCGCATCGGCCGGCAACGTGTCGCTGCAGATGCGCTGTCCGTTCTGGTTCCAGCAATAAAGCTTCTTCTTGGCGGCTGCCTGCGGATCGGCCTGCTTCTGGGCGGCCGCCGGCAGCGCCAGCATCGTCAACGCGGCGATGCCCAGCATCGCCAGCCTGGTTTGCTTCGGCATCATGGCAGCCCCCTGCTGTCAGCCCGATGTTTGAATCCCGTAGCGCGCCCGGTAGGCGAGCAGCGGGTCGCGGAAGCCGACAAGTTCGGGGTTTCCGGCTGCAAATGCAAGCAGGTCGCCCAGGTTCGCCACTGACACCACCGGGATGGCCGCCTCGGCCGAGACCGACTCGGCCGCCGAGCGCCGGTCCTGTTCCGAGGCAATCTCCTGGCGATCCAATGCCACCACGATCGCCGTCGGTGTGCCGCCGGCCTGGCGGATGATCTCCAAGGCTTCGCGAATGGCGGTGCCGGCCGTGATCACGTCGTCCACGATCAGCACCCGACGTCCTTCCAGGGGAGCACCAATCAATGTGCCTCCCTCGCCATGGGCCTTGGCCTCCTTGCGGTTGAACGCCAGCGGCAGGTCGCGGCCGCGGCCGGCGTACTCGCAAGCCAGTGCGGTCGCCAGCGGAATGCCTTTGTAGGCAGGTCCAAATACCAGATCGAAATCCAGCCCGGCCCCTTCGATGGCATCGGCATAGCAAACCGCCAGGCCCGCCGCCTTGGCGCCGGAATCAAAGCGCCCCGCGTTGAAGAAATACGGGCTCTTGCGCCCGGACTTGAGCGTGAACTCGCCAAATCGCAGCGCATCGGCATCCAGTGCCAGCTGCAGAAAACGTTGCCGATGGTCGGTCATGGGGCATGGTTCGGGTGGGTAGGATATTGAAAGCCTAACGCATGCGGACCGGGAACCTCGCGCAAGCGGCTATGCTTTGGCCCTCCCAGGCATCCCTGTCACGACATCCCCATGCGCATCATCAGCTTCAATGCCAACGGCTTGCGTTCGGCGGCCAGCAAAGGCTTCTTCGAATGGTTCGCCGACCAGCAGGCCGACGTACTGTGCGTGCAGGAAACCAAGGCCCAGGAGCACCAACTGGCGGGGCCGGAATTCCTGCCCGCCGGCTACCGCGCCTGGTTCCGCGATGCCTCGACCAAAAAGGGCTACAGCGGCGTGGCGATCTACAGCCGCGCGGCGCCGGACGAAATACGCACCGCCCTGGGCTGGGCCGAATTTGACGAGGAGGGGCGCTATATCGAGGCGCGGTACGGCAACCTCAGCGTGGTGTCGTTTTACATTCCTTCCGGCTCGTCGGGTGAGTTGCGGCAAGGTTTCAAGTTCCAGGTCATGGACTGGCTGAGGCCGTTGCTGGCCGAGTGGCTGGCCAGCGGTCGTCAATACGTACTCTGCGGCGACTGGAACATCGTGCGTTCGGCGCTGGACATCAAGAACTGGAAATCCAACCAGAAAAATTCTGGCTGCCTGCCGACGGAACGCGACTGGCTCAACGGGTTGTGCGCCGACCAAGCCGAGCAGGTCGATCCCACCGCCGGACGCGGCTGGGTGGACGCCTACCGCGCGCTGCATCCGCAAGGGCAGGACTACACCTGGTGGAGCAATCGGGGCGCGGCACGTGCCAACAACGTGGGATGGCGCATCGACTACCAATTCGCAACGCCGGAACTGCGCGACCGCCTGCGAGGGTGTTCGATCTATCGAGACATCCGCTTCTCCGACCACGCGCCGTTTATCGTGGACTACGACCTGTGAGCGAGGCCGCCGAGGCCGCAAAGCCCGAAAAGCCGTCCTACAAGGGCTGGACGGGTATTCGGCGCGCGTTTGCGACGCCATCGGCGGCCACGATGGCGATGCTGGGCCTGGGCAGCGGACTGCCCTTCCTGTTGATTGCCTCGCAGACGTTGTCCACGCGTTTGCGCGACGTGGGCCTGGACCTGCACAGCATTGGCCTGATCAGCCTGGCCAGCTTCTTCTACCTGTTGAAGTTCCTGTGGGCGCCGCTGCTCGACCGCCATGCCTTCCCGCTGACGGCTTTCCTGGGCCGACGGCGCTCGTGGCTGCTCGTTTCGCAGGTCGGCGTGGCCATCGGCTTGTTCGCATTGGCCTGGTCGCGGCCGGAGCTGGGCGTCGCCGGCCTGGTGGGGTGGGTGCTGTTCACCTCCTTCATGGGCGCGACGCAGGACTCGGTCGTCGACGCGTATCGCATTGAAATCGCTCCGGACAGTGCGCAGGCAGCCTTGGCGGCCACCTATATCCTGGGCTACCGGTTCGGCCTCATCCTGGGCGGGGCCGGCGCCCTGTACCTGGCCGATTTCCTGGATTGGCGCTGGGCCTACCTGGCGATGTCGGGGTTGATGGTGCTACCCATCCTGGCCACGCTGCTGTGCCGCGAGCCGGTCGCCCCAGCGGTCACGGTGGCGCGGCGCATCGATGTAGCCGGTGCCTTTTGGCAGCCCATCCGTAGTTTCTTCGTCGGCAACGGGCCGATATTGGCCCTGGTGCTGCTGCTCTTCGTGGGCCTGTTCAAATTCCCGGACCAGGTCATCGGGGTAATGGCGGGGCCCTTCTACCTGGACTCGGGCTTCAGCAAGACCGACATAGCGACGGTCTCCAAATTGTTCGGCGTCTGGATGGGGATCGTCGGGGCGTTCGCCGGCGGCGCGGCTGTCGCCGCATTCGGCCTTCGCTGGATGTTGTTGGTTGCGGCACTCGGAGTGGGTCTGTCCAATCTCGCCTTCCTGGTGATGGCACACCACCCGGGCGAACTGTGGTCGTTCTACGTCGCACTGTCGGCCGACAACCTGTTCCAGGGTTTCGCCGGCGTGGTCCTGGTGGCTTTCATGTCTTCGCTGACCGACCGGAACTTCACCGCCACCCAGTACGCCTTGCTGGTGTCGCTGGCCAACCTGCCCGGCAAGTTTGCCGGCGGCGTGTCGGGTTATCTGGTCGAGGCGACCTCCTACTCCACCTTTTTCGTCCTGAGTGCCCTGACCGTCGTCCCGACCCTGCTGCTGCTGGCCTGGTTGTGGCGTCGCATTGCTGAACCGGCTCGGGTTGCCTCCGAGGCTGGACGTTGAAAGGTACGGGCCAGTTGCCGATGATGCGTCCGGGGATCTGGCACAGGTCACGACGGGGAGAGCGATGACCGATCTGGTGTTGCGCGACATCGATCCGATGCTGGTGGACCGCATCCGGCGCATTTCCGTGGCCCGGGGCTGGACCCAGCACCAGACCGTGGTCAATCTGATCGAGCAGGGTCTGTTCGCCTGCGAGCATGAGGTGAACGGCGGTTTCGCGCATCCGGAAGTCGATGCCCTCGCCGACGCCATTGCCGCCCTGAAACTGATTCCGTCCGGAACCAGCTTCTAGGCGAGGTGGATGGCGCCCAGGATGCGTGGTCCACGGGCTCCACTGACCGATGGCAGATTGCCCGGTCGGCCGGCCAAAGTCTGCGCAGCCAGCCACGCAAAGCCCATCGCCTCCATGTAATCGGGATCCAACCCCAGCACCTCGCTGGACGATACGGACACGCCAGGCAAGCTTTCGGCCAGGCGTCGCATCAGCACGGGATTGCGCACCCCCCCGCCACAAACCAGCAAGCGCCGTGTCTTGGGTTGCTCCCGAAGCAGGGCATCGACCACCGTGGCAACCGTCAACTCCATCAGCGTGGCCTGCAGATCGGCCGGCGCCACGCCCGTCGCCTCGCGCGCAGCCAATGCCCACGCCAGATGGAACTGCTCGCGCCCGGTGCTTTTGGGCGGCGGCAGGTGAAACCACGGATCGGCCAGCCACGCCGCCAGCAGCGCCGGCACCACGCGCCCGCTCGCCGCATAAGCGCCCCCGGCGTCGAAAGGTTGGCCCCGATGGCGCTCACACCAGCTGTCCATCAGCGCATTGGCCGGGCCCGTGTCGAACCCTCGCAACGGCGCATGGCACGGGATCAGGGTGAGATTGCCAATACCGCCCAGATTGAGGACCGCCCGATCCTCATCGGCAGCGCCCAACATGGCTTGATGGAACGCGGGCATCAGCGGCGCGCCCTGGCCCCCGGCCGCGACATCGCGCCGTCGGAAGTCGGCCACGGTCGTGATGCCCGTAGCCTCTGCTATCCGGCTGGGATCGCCGATCTGCCACGTAAACGCGGGTTCCGCCGTGGGGCGATGGCGAATGGTCTGCCCATGCGAGCCGATCGCCTGCACCTGCCCGGCTTCGATCCCGGCTTGGCGGAGCAACGCATTGGCTGCCTCGCCGAACGCCAGGCCGACCCGCGCATCGAGATGGCCCAGCAGGTCCAGCGAGGTGACCTCAGCGCCCTGGCCCAGCGAAACCAGCTGTTCGCGCAAGCGCGATTCCCAAGGGTGCGTATAACCGGCAATCAAGACGCAGCGCGGCACGTCCGGAAGGGCGTCTGCGCGAGCGAAGCGAACCAGTGCCGCGTCGATGCCGTCGGCGCTGGTGCCCGACATCAGGCCCAGGTAAAGCGGTTCGTTGCCGGAAGCAGCGGCCATTGGAGGCTCGAGGAGCAGAAGGTCCTACAGCTTCGGGACCGCGTCGTTATACGTCAACGACACTGGCTTGCGCCTCAGCCGCGGCCCTTGCCCTTCACGGCCGGTGGCTTGCTGCCCGCATCGGCGTAAATGAGTTTCTCCATGCCTTCGATGCGTGCCATGGCCGGAGCGGTCTGGGCACGGAACCCGGCCAACTCGGCACCGGCCAAGGGGGTCGGCGGCGGCATCGTGACCGACATCGGATTGCGATGCTGGCCGTTGACGCGGAATTCGTAGTGCAGGTGCGGGCCGGTAGCCAGCCCGGTCATGCCCACATAACCGATCACCGTGCCCTGGTTGATCTGCTGTCCGGCGCGAACCTTGCCAAAGCGCGACATGTGGCCATAAAGCGTCGAATAGCCCTTGCCGTGGTCCAGGATCACGACATTGCCGTAGCCGCGCTGGGTGCCGACGTACTTCACCCGGGCGTCGCCAGCCGCCATCACCGGCGTGCCGGTCGGGGCGGCATAGTCCACGCCCATGTGGCCGCGGGTGGTGCCCAGGATCGGATGTCGGCGCATGCCGAAGGTCGAGCTGATCCGGCTATAGGTCACCGGCATGCGGATGAAACTCTTCTTCAGCGGCCGCCCATTGAGGTCGAAGTATTCGGCCGGCTTGCCGCCACGCTCGAAACGAAAGCCCGTGTACGTCTTGCCGCCGGTAGTGAAGGTCGCGGCGAGGATCTTGCTGGTGTCCACCCGCTCGCCTTCGCGCCAGGTTTCGTCCATGACCACGCTGAAACGATCACCGGGTTGCAGGTCCTTGTCGAAGTCGATGTCGTATTTGAAGATATCGTCGGTCATGGTCGCGACCGCCGAAGGGGAAAGCCCTGCCTTGCGTGCGGCCGCGTAAAGGGAACTGGTGATCTCACCGCTCGAAACCACGGTGCGCACGGTCGTCGCGCGCTCGGTGACCTTCTCGCGGACCCCGTCTGCGGTCAGGATGAGTTCGACGCGATGGGTCGGGTCCCGGTCGAAGCGCATGGCCCGCAGCTCGCCGGCCGGACTCATGTCGAAGGCAATCTCGGCACCGGGGCGCAGCCGGGTGAGCACCTCGTGGGTGCCGGGGTGCTCCAGCACGCGGTACATCGTCGTGCGGGCGATGCCCAGGTCCTCGAACACGCCGCTGAGCGTCTGGCCGGGCTTGATCCGCAACAGACGCCAGTCATCGGCCGGTGCCGTATGCCGTTGCCCGGCCGGCAGGGGCGGCAGCGGCAAGGCCAACGTGGAGCGGCTTACCAGCGGCGCATCGATTGCATTGGAGAAGCCGGGCACGATGGTGGCCACCAGGGCGCCGATGGTGGCGAACAGCGTCGCGTGGACCCAGTGTCGACGGCTCCAGCGCTGGTTGAATGCGGCGGGAAGATGCTGCTTGAGCCTTATATGCAGGGCAGAGTCATGTAGGACGTGGAGTCGTTCCTGGAAGCGCTGGCGACGGACGCGGCCCTGCTCTGAATTCTGCATCTAGGGATTCCTCGGTAGTTCGGAGCGCAAGCGCAAACGCCCGTACCATAGACACCCATCAAGATCGCGTCAAACCATTGAGCCTGTTCATGTTTTCGCTTGGCGTGGCATTAACTCGCGTTTAACATCGTTCACGTTTTGACGGCCGCCATCCCCGCTGGAGTACGCCTTGTCCCCGATCGCAGATTCGCTCGCCCTCATCAGCCGTGGTGCCGATGAGATCCTCAAGCTGGAAGAGCTGGAGACCCGGCTCAAGAGCGGCCGGCCCCTGCGCATCAAGGCGGGGTTCGACCCGACCGCCCCCGACCTGCATGTGGGTCACACGGTGCTGCTCAACAAGATGCGGCAGTTCCAGGACCTCGGGCACCAGGTCATCTTCCTGATCGGCGACTTCACTGGAATGATCGGTGACCCCAGCGGGAAGAACGTCACCCGCAAGCCGCTGACCCGTGAAGACGTGTTGGCCAACGCACGCACCTACGAAGACCAGGTGTTCAAGGTGCTGGACCGGCAGCGAACCGAGGTGCGGTTCAATTCGGAATGGTTTGGCCAGATGAATGCCGCGGACATGATCCGCCTGGCGGGCCAGCACACGGTCGCGCGCATGCTGGAGCGGGACGACTTCGCCAAGCGCTACGCAGCCCAGCAATCCATCGCACTGCACGAATTCCTCTATCCGCTGGTGCAAGGCTACGACTCGGTTGCCCTGAAGTGCGACGTGGAACTCGGCGGCACCGACCAGAAGTTCAACCTGCTGATGGGTCGTGGCCTGCAGGAGCATTACGGCCAAGCACCACAGATCGTGCTGACCATGCCGCTGCTGGAGGGGCTGGATGGCGTAGCCAAGATGTCCAAGTCACTGGGCAACTACATTGGCATCAGTGAGCCGGCCATCGACATCGTCACCAAGACGATGAAAGTCGGTGATGACCTGATGTGGCGCTGGATCGAGCTGCTCTCCTTCGATATCGGCGTGGAAGAGGCGCGCGCGCTGCGAGAAGCGGTCGCCGCGGGCGAATTGAACCCACGGGAGGTCAAGTTGCGGCTGGCGCGTGAACTGGCCACCCGTTTCCATGATGCCGCCGCAGCCGACCAAGCCTTGTCGGGATGGAACGCCGTGGTGACGGGGCAGGGCGATACCAGCCTGCTGCCCCTGCAGGAAGTGAAGGTTCCACCGGAAGGCTTGCGCGTGGCTGCACTGCTGACGGCTGCCGGGCTGACGCCCAGCAACTCCGAGGCGATGCGCAAGCTCAAGGAACGAGCGGTTCGTGTGGGTGGCGAGGTGGTGGAAGACGCACAACTGCACCTCATGCCTGGTTTTGAAGGCGTCATCCAGATAGGCAAGCGCAACTTCGCGCGCGTACTACTTGTAGTCGCGTGATCGACAGTCGGCGACGCGTAAAAAAAATTTCACAAACCCCTTCCCAAGGGGACGGCAAAGCGCCATACTTTCCCTCCCCCGTCACGAGGGCTTCGCCGGAAGGCAAGCAGATCGAACGGATGTCAGCCCCAAGCTTCACCGGGCGTTGACAGAGCAGAAAAGCCTGCTAAGATGGCGGGCTCGCTTCGACGAAAGCTTCGGCTTCGGCAAGCGGTCAGGATCCCGGAAACGGGGTGTTGACGGAAACAAGAAGGTCGCTATAATGGGCGGCTCGCTGCAGCGGAAACGCTGGGGCACAAGGGAAAGGCGCTGAGGCCGGCCCCAAAGTTCTTTGACAGTGTGCGCAGGTAATTTGTGCGGACGCCTGCAGGAAGGATGATTGTCCATCTTGCAGACGTTTAATCAAGCAACAAATCAATTGCTTTGCAAGCGAGACGTTGCCAGTGGTTGAACTTCTGCAGCTTTAAGTATTTGCCTTCGGGCATGTAGTTTTAAGTGAAGAGTTTGATCCTGGCTCAGAGTGAACGCTGGCGGCAGGCTTAACACATGCAAGTCGAACGGCAGCACAGTAAGAGCTTGCTCTTATGGGTGGCGAGTGGCGGACGGGTGAGGAATACATCGGAATCTACCTTTTCGTGGGGGATAACGTAGGGAAACTTACGCTAATACCGCATACGACCTTCGGGTGAAAGCAGGGGACCTTCGGGCCTTGCGCGATTAGATGAGCCGATGTCCGATTAGCTAGTTGGCGGGGTAAAGGCCCACCAAGGCGACGATCGGTAGCTGGTCTGAGAGGATGATCAGCCACACTGGAACTGAGACACGGTCCAGACTCCTACGGGAGGCAGCAGTGGGGAATATTGGACAATGGGCGCAAGCCTGATCCAGCCATGCCGCGTGGGTGAAGAAGGCCTTCGGGTTGTAAAGCCCTTTTGTTGGGAAAGAAAAGCAGTCGATTAATACTCGATTGTTCTGACGGTACCCAAAGAATAAGCACCGGCTAACTTCGTGCCAGCAGCCGCGGTAATACGAAGGGTGCAAGCGTTACTCGGAATTACTGGGCGTAAAGCGTGCGTAGGTGGTGAGTTAAGTCCGTTGTGAAAGCCCTGGGCTCAACCTGGGAATTGCAGTGGATACTGGCTCACTAGAATGTGGTAGAGGGTAGCGGAATTCCTGGTGTAGCAGTGAAATGCGTAGAGATCAGGAGGAACATCCGTGGCGAAGGCGGCTACCTGGACCAACATTGACACTGAGGCACGAAAGCGTGGGGAGCAAACAGGATTAGATACCCTGGTAGTCCACGCCCTAAACGATGCGAACTGGATGTTGGGTGCAATTTGGCACGCAGTATCGAAGCTAACGCGTTAAGTTCGCCGCCTGGGGAGTACGGTCGCAAGACTGAAACTCAAAGGAATTGACGGGGGCCCGCACAAGCGGTGGAGTATGTGGTTTAATTCGATGCAACGCGAAGAACCTTACCTGGTCTTGACA
>DASWQJ010000220.1:0-20219 GCA_036403795.1 Stenotrophomonas sp. | reverse complement strand
ATGCGCCGAGCTGGCGGGGTGGTGGGTCAGTGGGCCATGGATGGCCCACGTGCGGTGAGTGCGGCCATGGATGGCCGCTCGAACCGCGACCCACCATCCCGGCAGGTCGGGGCCCGCACCGTAAGCCGACACAAAAAACCGCCCCAGCCAACCGCGCCCCCAACAAAAACCCCAACTCACAAGCCGCGATCCAAAAGCGCCCAGCAAAAGGGAAAACACCCTCGCGCCCAAAAGCCCGCAACGCCATGCGCAAGAAGTCCCACCGCAGCACGCCATGGCACACGCCCAGCCCCGACAGAAGTCCACAGGCGATGTGGACCAATACCCCCTAAAGCTGTGGATAAAGTGCCCAGCGCCTTGCCGCACAGGCATCGTCATCAGTGTGGCGAAGTTTTGACCACGGCCGTGAAGCGCTTCCTGACCGTACCGGGCCATCGCGCAGCCAAAAAAAACCCCGGCCGGAGCCGGGGCTTTTCAGATCGTGGGGGCCAACACCAGATCAGCGATCCGGTCGTGCCTTGGCCGCCTCTTCCTGCGCCTCGATGAACTCCTTGGATTGCTCATCCAGCTTGTCACCCAGCATGCGCCGTACCACCACGAAGAACAGCGGGATGAACACCACGCCCAACACCGTCGCAAACAACATGCCGCCGATCACGCCGGTACCGATGGAATGGCGCGCGTTGGCGCCGGCACCGGTCGAGATCGCCATCGGCAGCACGCCGAGGATGAACGCGAAGGAGGTCATCAGGATGGGGCGGAAACGCAGATGCGCCGCCTCGATCGTCGCATCCCGCAAGGTCTTGCCTGCCGCGCGTTGCTCGACCGCGAACTCCACGATCAGGATCGCGTTCTTCGCCGCCAGGCCAATCACCGTGATCATGCCGATCTTGAAGTACAGATCGTTCGGCAGGCCCCGCAGCAGCGAGAAGGTGATTGCACCCAGCACGCCGATCGGCACCACCAGCAGCACCGCCACCGGGATCGACCAGCTTTCGTACAACGCCGCCAGGCAGAGGAACACCACCACCACCGACAACACCAGCAGCAGCGTGGCCGCGTTGCCCGCGATGATCTCCTGGTACGACATGCCCGACCAGTCGAAACCGAAGCCCGCCGGCAATTCGTCGCGGACGATCTCTTCCATGGCATCCATCGCCTGGCCCGACGCCTTGCCCGGCGCCGCATTGCCTACGATGTTGACCGCCGAATAGCCGTTGTAGCGGTTCAGCGCCGGCGAGGCATAGATCCACTCGGACTTGACCACGTTGCTGAGCGGGATCATGGCCGCCTGGCCGTCCGAATCGGTCGCAGTGCTGCTGGGCACGTAGAAACTGCGCAGCGACTCGGGTCCGGTGCGGAACGCATCGTCGGCGCGCACGTTCACGCGCTTGATGCGGCCTTCGTAGAAGAAGTCGTTGACATACACCGGCGCCAGCATCAGCTGGATCGAGCTGTAGATGTCATTGACCGACAGGCCCATCGTCTGCGCCTGCACGCGGTCCACGTGCAACTGCAGCTGCGGCGAGTTTTCCAGCCCGTTCGGACGCACGCCCACCAGGGTGTCCTGGCGCTCGGCCGCCTTGCCCAGCAGGATGTTGCGCGCCTGCAACAAGGCTTCTTCGCCTGCGCCGGAACGATCCTGCAGCCACATGTCGAAACCGCCGAACTGGCCCAGGCCGTTCACCGTGGGCAGGTTGACCACGAAGATCTGCGCACCCTTGATGCCGAAGAACGCGCCGTTCAACTGCTGGATGAGCTCGGTCGCCGTAGCGTCGCGATCGCCCCAGGGCTTGAGGCGGATGAAGCCCATGCCCACGTTCTCGCCCGAACCCAGGAAGCTGAAACCGGCTACCTGCAACATACCCTCGACGGCATCCTGCTTTTCCAGCACGCCGCGCATCTGGGCAAACACTTCGTTGGTGCGGGCCTTGGTCGCGCCCGGCGGCAATTGCACGATCGCCAGCGCGAAGCCCTGGTCTTCTTCCGGCAGGAAGCTGCCCGGCATGCGCGTGAACAGGAAACCGCACAAAGCCACCAGCACGACGAACAACACCATCCAGCGCGGTGCACGCTTGAGGGTATGGCTGACCACGCCCACGTAGCGGTGCGCGACCTTGTCGTAATACTTGTCGAAGGTGCGGAACACCCAGTTTTTCTTCTGGTCGTGGGTCGGCTTCAGGAACGCGGCGCACAATGCCGGGGTGAAGGTCAGCGCCAGGAAGGCGGAGAACCCCATCGCCATCGCAATGGTGATCGCGAACTGCTTGTAGATCGCGCCGGCGGCGCCAGGCTGCATCGCCGAAGGGATGAACACCGCCGCCAACACCACGGTGATCGCCACCACCGCGCCGGTGATCTGGGTCATGGCCTTGGTCGTGGCCGCCCTGGGCGCCATCTTTTCCTCGGTCATGATGCGCTCGACGTTCTCGATCACCACGATCGCGTCGTCGACCACGATGCCGATCGCCAGCACCATCGCAAACAGCGTGAGCTGGTTGATGGTGAAGCCGATGATCCACATGCCCAGGAACGTGCCCAGCAGTGCGACCGGGATCACCAGGGTCGGGATGACCGTGGCGCGGAAGTTCTGCAGGAACAGCAACATCACCAGGAACACCAGGATGATGGCTTCCACCAACGTGTGCACGACCTCTTCGATGGAGATCTTCACGAACGAGGTGCTGTCGTAGGGCGAGAACCAGCTCACGCCCTGCGGAAAGCTCGGCGAGAGCTCATCCATCTTGGCCTTGACCGCCTCGGACACGCTCAACGCGTTGGCGCCCGGCAGCAGCTGGATCGCGAACGCACCGGTGGGCTTGCCGTTGTACTGGGTGTCGAAGCCGTAGCTGGACGGTCCGAAGGCAACGCGGCCGACATCCTTCAGCCGCACCGTGGCGCCATTGGCGTCGGTGCGCAGGATGATGTCCTCGAACTGCTCGGGCGAGCTGAAGCGACCTTCCGCCGAAACCGTGGCGGTGAAGCCCTGTCCGGCAGGCGCCGGATCGGCACCGATCGCGCCGGCGGCGAACTGCACGTTCTGGTCCGAGATGGCCTGGTACACCTGTGTCGGCGACAGGTGGAAACCCTGCAGCTTTTCCGGGTTGAGCCAGATGTTCATCGCGTACTCGGCACCAAACTGCTGGGTGCTGCCGACGCCGGGCACGCGCGAGATCTGATCGAGCACGCGCGAACCGACGATGTCATTGAGCGCGTCGCGATCGATGGACGCGTTGTCCGAATTGAGCGCGACCACCATCAGGAAGCCGGCATTGGCCTTGGCCACCACCACGCCCTGCTGGGTCACGTCGGTGGGCAGGCGAGGGGTCGCCAGGGCCACCTTGTTCTGCACCTGCACCTGCGCGATGTCCGGGTTGGTACCGGTCTCGAAGGTCAGGGTGATGCTGGTGCGGCCGTTGGAAGACGACGACGAGTTGAAATACAGCAGGTGATCGATGCCGGTGAGCTGCTGCTCGATGACCTGGGTGACCGCTTTTTCGGCGGTTTCCGCGCTGGCGCCGGGATAGGTCGCACTGACCGTGACCTGGGGCGGGGCGATCGAGGGATACGACTCCACGCCCAGGTTGAGGATCGCGATCACGCCGCTGAGCGAGATCAGGATCGCCACCACCCAGGCGAAGATCGGGTGATCAATAAAGAATTTTGGCATGGGGGGATCCTGTTACTTCTGCTCGGACGACGGCGGCGGCGCGTCTTGACCGTCGGCAGGCTTGGCGGCTGGCTGCGCTGCCGGCTGCGCTGCCGGAGCCGCCGACGCCTGGCCCTGCGCCGCGGGCGCTTGCCCTGCTGCCGGCGCCTGGCCTGGCTGTGCAGCCGGCTGGTAGGGCACGGCCTTGGCCGGTGCACCTTCCTTGGCTTTCTGTTGGCCGCTGACGATCACCTGGTCGCCGGCGGCCAGGCCGTCGATCACCACCCACTGTCCCTGTTGCTGGCTGTCGGCGCTGACGTTCTTGCGAACGACGTTGCCGTCCTTGCCCACCACCAGCGCAAAGGCACCATGCGCGTCGCGCTGGATGCCGGCCTGCGGCACCAGGAACGCATTGCTGCGTTCGCCCAGCGTGGCGCGGAAGCTGACGAACGAGCCGGGCAGCAACACGTGATCCGGATTGGGCAGCAACGCACGCAGCGACACGCTGCCGGTGCTCGGATCGACGGTGACTGCGGTGAAGTCCAGCGTGCCGGGGTGTGCATAAAGACTGCCGTCGCCCAAGACCACATCGACCGTCGCCTTGCCATCGCCGCTCAGCGCCACGGCGCCCTGTGCCTGTGCCTGCCGCAGTCGCGCTAGCTCGTCACTGTTCATGGAGAAATTGACGTAGAGCGGATCGAGCTGATCGATGGTGGTCAGCAAGGTCGCATCAGCCTGGCCCACCAGCGCGCCCTCGGTCACCTGCTGCTTGCCGGCGCGGCCGCTGATCGGCGCGGTGACCGTTGCATAGCCCAGGTTGATGCGGGCCGACTCCACCGATGCCCGTGCCTGCTGCACGGCCGCGGCCGAGGTGCGCTCGGTGGCTTCGGCCGTGTCCAGGTCGGACTTGGAGACGTAGCTTTGCGGCGCCAGCCGGCGTGCGCGGTCGGCGGAGACCTTCGCATTGGCATAGGTGGCTTCGGCTGATGCCAGTTCGCCCTGCGCCGAGGCCAAGGTGGCCTTGAGCGGTGCCGGGTCGATCTGGAACAGCGGCTGGCCTTCCTTGACGTCGGTGCCTTCGGTGTACAGGCGACGCTGCAGCACGCCGGCCACGCGGGCGCGCACATCGGCGGTGCGGAAGCCGGACAGCCGTCCCACCAGTTCGCGCTGCAACGGCAACGTCTGCGGCTTGGCCTCGATCACGCTCACCTCGGGTGGCGGCGGGGTCTGCTGTTCCTGCTTCTTGCAGGCGGCCAGCGCCAGCGTGATGGCGCAGGCAATGGCGAGGGTGCGGAACGGGGCGGTCATCGGTGAAAACTCCGTTTTCTTTGTTATCGGACGTGGAGGCGGGGGAGTGCTCAGGGAGCAAATGCGCGCAGGAAGCTGTCAACCGCGAACTCGGCCCATCGGCTCCTGGCGTCGGCGGAGGAGCGATGGGGCGTGTGGAAACGCTGCCTTTCGAAATCGAGCCCTACCATCATGCCCAGCAATAGCTCGGCCATGAAGTGCGGATCGTCATATCGTAGCTGGCCCAGATCGACGGCCTGTTGCAGGCATTGTGCCAGCCGATCCTGCAGTCCGGCCACGCCGTCCTGGTAAATCTGGCGGGCCTGCTCCGGGAAATGATGGGATTCGGCGTCGATGAGTCGACAGGTCTGGATGACATCGGGCCGGTTGAGCTGCTCCAGGTGATGATGCGTGAAGGCCAGCAACCGGTCGCGCAACTGGCCTCCTTCTGTATCGAGGTGACCGGCTGTGAGCGCTACCTGGTCTGCCATCACCGTGCGCAGCAGGTTCTGCTTGCACCCGTAGTGGGAATAGAGGGTCTGCTTGGAACAGCCCGCGCGAGCCGCCACGGCCTCCATGCTCAGTCGCATGCCTTGCTCGGCCAACAGCGCGTGGACCGCTTCGTGCACGCGGCGGTCGCGCTGATCACGGGAGCGGGCCTGGGTGGGGGTCGGCATCATGGGGGTGGACTATACCGTCCAGTTTAGTTTTAAAGTAGCCTTGACCTCGGCCCGAGAGCGTGAACAGCTTTGCCGTTCGTGGCGGGTGACTGGCCGCGCCAGCGCAGTGCCGGCGCGCAAACCGGCGATCGGCCCAACCGTCGCCCGAGCCGCTGCACCATGCCGCGTGCGCACGCGCGGCCACTTTCCTGCAGGGTTTGCGTTTGAACGCAGTACAAACCTCATGGCCGGTTTGCGCTGTGCAGCAAGGCACTGTCACGGCACGCAGCTACAATTCGCGTTTTCCCGTTGAGCCTCTCTCAAGCTCCGTCATGAAATCAAAGAAAGCTGCTGCGAAGTCGAACCCGACCGCCGATGCCAAATCGGCCAAACGTGTAGTTTCCCCGAGCAACATGACGGCACCGGCCTTCAGCCTGGAGCCGGTGCTTGCCGCGATGCGCAAGCGATATCCCGCCGCGCGCCAGAGCGAGGCGCAAACCTTCGCCAGCGATTTCTATCGGCGGATGGAAGCCGACGAGTTTCCGCACCACACCGCCGACGAGTGGGCCGCGGTGGCAGCGGACACGCTGGAGTTCACGCGCCAGCGCAAGTCCGGCAGCGCCAACGTGCGGGTGTTCAATCCCAGCTTGAAGGCCAACGGTTGGGAATCGCCGCACACGGTGCTGCAGATCATCAACGACGACATGCCGTTCCTGGTCGACTCGGTCAGCATGGCGCTGGCCGAGACGGGCGTGGGCGTGCACGTGCTGGGACATCCGGTCCTGCACTTGGCACGCGATCGCGCCGGAAAACTCACCGCCGTGGGCGAAGGCAAGCCCGAGTCGCTGATGGTGCTGGAAATCGATCGCCAGCCGCCGGAGGGCATGCAGCGCATCGAGGCGGCGATCGTCAAGGTGCTGGCCGAAGTGCGTGCCATCGTGGGCGACTGGGCCGCGATGCGCGAGAAGATGCTGGCGCTGTCCGACGATCTGGCCATCCGCCGCCTGCCGGTGGACGACGAAAGCCGCCGCGAGGCACAGGAGTTCCTTCGCTGGGCGGCCGCTGATCATTTCACCTTCTTCGGCTACCGCGAATACCGCGTGGAAAAGCAGAGCGGTGAAGCGGTGCTGGCGCCGGTGGAAGCCACGGGCATGGGCCTGATGCGCGGCAAGGACAAGTCGCCCGCTCGTCCGATCAAGACGCTGGCCGCCAATGCGATGAGCAGCAGCAATGGTCCGAAAGATGCGCTGATCCTGACCAAGACCAATGCCCGTTCGCGCGTGCACCGCGCCGGCTACATGGACTACATCGGCGTGCTCGAGTACGACGCCAAGGGTCACATCGTCGCCGAGCAGCGTTTCCTCGGGTTGTTCACCTCCAGCGCGTACAACCGCCGCCCGTGGGAGATCCCGCTGGTGCGTCGCCGCCACGATTATGTGATGAGCAAATCCGGCCTGGCGCCCAGCAGCCACAGCGGCAAGGCGCTGCGGCACATCCTGGAAACGTTGCCGCGCGAAGAGCTGTTCCAGTCCAACGAGGAAGAGCTGTTCCGCACCGCGATGGGCATCCTGGGCCTGCAGGAGCGCGTGCGCAGCCGCTTGTTCCTGCGCCGCGACAAGTACAGCCGCTTCATCTCCGCGCTGGTCTACCTGCCGCGCGATCGCTTCAATACCGATGTGCGCCTGCGTATCGAAGCCCTGCTGAAAGAAGTGCTGCACGGTGAATACATCGACTCCAGCGTAGTGCTGGGCGAATCGCCGTTGGCGCAATTGCACCTGATCGTGCGGCCCAAGCCGGGCGAAGCGCTCGAGCTCGATACCAGCGCGCTGGAACAGAGCCTGGCGCACCTGTTGCGCAATTGGCAGGACGATCTGCGCGAGACGCTGGTCGCGCGCCACGGCGAGGCCGACGGCCTGCGCCTGGCGTCCACTTACGGCCGCGCGCTGCCGGCCGGCTACATCGAAGATTCCTCCACCGAGTCGGCGGCCAGCGATGTCGAGCACCTCGCCTCATTGAGCGGTCCGGCCGACCTGCACCTGAGCCTGCAGGCCGTGCGCCGCGAAGGCCAGGACGGGCTGCGTCTCAAGCTGTATCGCCAGCTCGATGACATTCCGCTGTCCGACGCGTTGCCGATGATGGAGAACCTGGGCCTGCGGGTGATCTCCGAGCGCCCGTACCGCCTGCAAGCGGGCACCACGCCGCTGTACATCCAGGACTTCGAGGTCGAATCCACTGCCGGGGCCATCGACGCGCCGCAGGCCGATGCGGCCTTTGGCGAGGCGTTCGAGCGGATCTGGAATGGCGACGCCGAAAACGACGGCTTCAACCGCTTGATCCTGTCGGCCGGCCTGCATTGGCGCCAGGTCGCGATGTTGCGCGGCTATTGCAAATACCTGCTGCAGACCGGCGTGCCGTTCTCGCAGGCCTATGTCGAACAAACTTTCACGCATTACCCGCTGTTGGTTCGCCTGCTGGTGGAACTGTTCGAAGCGCGCTTCGATCCGGCCACGGGCAGCGAAAGCAAGGCCGATATCGCCAGCGGCCAGACCCGCTTGCAGGCCGCCCTGTCGATCCTGGCCGGAGGCGACGAAGCCACCCTCAAGGCACTGCAGCCGGTCGTCGAAGCCCGCAAGTCCGCTCGTGACGTGCAGCAGGAAACCACGCGCGCGGCATTGCTCAAGTTGATGGACCGCGTGTCCAGCCTCGATGAGGACCGCATCCTGCGCAGCTTCATCGGCGTGATCGATGCGACGTTGCGTACCAGCTACTACCAACTTGATTCGGCCGGCAACCACGGCCACTGCATCAGCTTCAAGTTCGATTCGGCCAAGGTGCCCGACCTGCCCAAGCCGCGTCCTTATCGCGAAATCTTCGTGTATGGGCCGCGCGTGGAAGGCGTGCACCTGCGCTTCGGGGCGGTGGCACGTGGCGGCCTGCGCTGGTCGGACCGCCGCGAGGATTTCCGCACCGAGGTGCTGGGCCTGGTCAAGGCGCAGATGGTCAAGAACACCGTCATCGTGCCGGTAGGTGCCAAGGGCGGCTTCTTCTGCAAACGCTCGCCGGTGGGCGGCGACCGCGATGCGATCCAGGCCGAAGGCATCGCCTGCTACAAGCTTTTCATCCAGGGCCTGCTGGACATCACCGACAACATCGTGGGCGGCAAGATCGTCGCGCCGGTGCAAGTGGTGCGGCATGACCTGGACGATCCGTACCTGGTGGTCGCTGCCGACAAGGGCACGGCGACGTTCTCCGACATTGCCAATGGCCTGGCGCTGGCGCACGGCTTCTGGCTGGGCGATGCGTTCGCCTCCGGTGGCTCGGTGGGCTATGACCACAAGGGCATGGGTATCACTGCCCGAGGCGCCTGGGAGTCGGTCAAGCGCCACTTCCGCTCGATGGGTCGCGACTGCCAGAGCGAAGATTTCAGCGTGGTGGGCATCGGCGACATGTCCGGCGACGTGTTCGGCAACGGCATGCTGCTGTCGCGCCACATCCGCCTGGTCGCAGCATTCGATCACCGCCACATTTTCCTCGATCCAAGCCCGGACGCGGCGCGTTCGTTCGCCGAGCGCGAGCGTTTGTTCAAGCTGCCGCGCTCCAGCTGGGCCGACTACGACACCCAGCTGATCAGCAAGGGGGGCGGCATCTATCCGCGTTCGCTCAAGTCCATCGAGCTCACCCCGCAGGTGCGCGAGGTGCTCGGGCTGGATGCGTCGATCAAGAGCCTGTCGCCGAACGAGCTGATGAACGTCATCCTCAAGGCGCCGGTGGACCTGTTCTGGAATGGCGGCATCGGCACCTACGTCAAGGCGGCCAGCGAGACCCACGCCGACGTGGGCGACCGCGCCAACAACGGCCTGCGCGTCAACGGTGGCGAGCTGCGCTGCAAGGTGGTGGGCGAGGGTGGCAACCTGGGCCTGACCCAGCTCGGTCGCATCGAGGCCGCGCAGGCCGGCGCGCTGCTCAACACCGACTTCATCGACAACTCGGCCGGCGTGGACACCTCCGACCACGAGGTCAACATCAAGATCCTGCTCAACGCCGTGGTGCAGGACAAGAAGCTCACCGTCGAGGCCCGCAACAAACTGCTGGCCTCGATGACCGATGAAGTCGCCGAGCTCGTGCTGTGGGACAACTACCGCCAGAACCAGGCTATCAGCCTGATGGAGCGGATGAGCGTCAAGCGGTTGGGTTCCAAGCAACACTTCATCCGCACGCTGGAGCAGCAAGGGCTGCTGGATCGGCAGATCGAGTTCCTGCCTTCCGATGCGGAGCTTTCCGCACGCAAGGCACGTGGGCAGGGCATGACCCGGCCCGAGCTGTCGGTGCTGCTGTCCTACTCCAAGCTGGTGGCCTTCCAGCAGCTGCTGGAGTCGGACATTCCCGAGGATCCCTACCTGTCCAAGGAGTTGCAGCGTTACTTCCCGCAGCCCTTGCAGAAGAAGTACGCCGGGGCGATGGAAAAGCACCGCCTGAAGCGCGAGATCATCGCCACCGCGGTGACCAACACCACCATCAACCGGATGGGCGCCACCTTCCTGATGCGCATGCAGGAGGACACCGGCCGGACCATCGCCGAGGTGGCCAAGGCTTACACCATCAGCCGCGAGACGCTGGATGCCCGCGCGCTGTGGACGCAGATCGATGCGCTCGACGGCAAGGTGCCCGAGTCGGTGCAGATCGATGCGCTGGAAGTGATCTGGAAGTTGCAACGCTCCTTCGTGCGCTGGCTGTTGTTCCGCCCCGGCGCGATGCCCGACATCACCGCCGCCGTGGAGCGTTACCACGACCCGTTCAACGACATCCGGGTGGCCTCGGGCGTGTTGGGTGATTCGCAACGGCCGGCCTACCTGGCAAGCGTGCAGGAGTGGAAGGACAAGGGCTTGCCGCCGGCATTGGCACAGCAGCTGTCCGAGCTGCGTTACCTGGAGCCGGCGTTCGACATCATCGAAGTAGCGCGCACCCGCAAGCTCAAGCCGGTGGACGTGTCCAAGGTGCACTTCCGCCTGGGCGAAGCGCTGCAGCTGCCCTGGCTGTTCGAGCAGATCGACGCGCTGGAGGTCAACGGTCGCTGGCATGCTGTGGCGCGTGGTGTGCTGCGTGACGAACTGGCCGCACATCAGCGCAACCTGGCGGGCCAGGTGTTGTCGACACCGGGGGCCACGCCCGAAGCCAAGGTGGCCCGATGGCTGGCGCGCGACGATTCGAGCCTGCGCTTTACCCTGTCGATGCTGCAGGAGCTGGCAGCGCAGAAGATGCTGGACTATCCGACCGTATCGGTCGCGGTCCAGCGACTGGGCCAGTTGGCGGCGCACGGGGTCTGATCCCGGTATCGGCCTGGGTTCCCCTGCTGAGCCGTTTCGAAGCCACCGGCATCCGTGCCGGTGGCTTTTTGTTTAGCCCCACGTGCCTTCACTTCAGTGAACCGTATAAGCTTCGTAGTGTTTCGTTGTTGACTATAACGAAAAGATATCGAAATATAACGAAACTTTCGGTAAGGCCGAGAGCAGGTACGGGGTCGACGCAGCAGCGTCCTTCGCAGGTCCCGACTCGACAGGAGTACCGGATCGTCAATCCGGCACACGGCGGCTTGCTCTCAAGCGCCAGCAGGGAGAATTCGATGGAGAGGGTGGGGACCGATCGCGCCGCAGCGTCTGCGTGTGCGGAATGTTCGTTCAAGCTGCAATGCCCATCCGGCGCGGTTGCCGAGACGGCGCGACGGGAGCTGGACGCCCAGATCGAACGCGGGGCGCCCTTGCATGCCGGCACCGTGCTGTACCGGCAGGGAGAATCGTTCAGGTCCCTGGCGGTGGTGCGCCTGGGCTCGATCAAGACCTTGGCAGTGGACCGTGCCGGCCGCGAGCAGGTTCTCGGCTTCCATCTCGCCGGCGACCTGCTGGGCATGGATGCAATCGACCAGGGCTACCACCGCAGCAGCGCCGTCGCCCTGGACACCGTAGTGCTGTGCCGGCTCCCGTTCGCTGCCGTGGCCGAGCTGGCCAGCCGCTTTCCCGAACTGCAGGGCAAGCTGTTCCGATTGCTCAGTCGGGACATCGCGCGGGCCGTGCAATTGTCCGGCCCGCACTCGGCCGATGAGCGGCTGGCCGCTTTCCTGGTGGGAATGGCGGACCGCTTGGCGCGGCGCGGCTATTCGCACACGCGCTGCCAGCTCAGCATGTCGCGCAGCGATATCGCCAGCTACCTGAGACTGGCGCCGGAAACCGTCAGCCGGCTGTTGCGTCGGTTCCAGCAGGAAGGCCTGCTGCTGGTAGAAGGTCGCGACGTGGAATTGCGCGGGCACCGCCAGCTGCAGGCAATGGCCGCGCCGATCCTGCGTCAATAAGGCCCGCCGACAGGTCACCAGCAACCGACCTGCCGCCGACAGCCGAGCGGCTCGGGTATGCTCGGCGTCGATCCACGGAGCCGACGATGACCGAATCCCCCCGCATCGCCTTCCTCGCCAGCAATACCGAACCTGCGCAGCAAGCGCGCGCGCAGATGCTGGCCCGCCATGGGGATCACGCCGTCGACGATGCCGAGGTGATCTGCGCACTCGGTGGCGATGGTTTCATGTTGCAGACGCTGCATCGCCACGGCGGCTCCGGCCGCCCTGTGTTCGGGATGAAACTGGGCACTGTTGGTTTCTTGATGAACCAATATCGAGAAGAGGACCTGATCGAGCGGCTGGCACGCGCCGAACCGGCCCATCTGCGTCCGCTGGAAATGCTGGCCCAGACCGAATCGGGCACCACGACCGGATCGTTGGCCTACAACGAGGTGTCGTTGCTACGGCAGACGCGCCAGGCCGCGCACCTGCGCGTCGATCTCAATGGCCAGACCCGCATCGAGGAGCTCATCGCCGACGGCGTCATGGTCGCCACGCCCGCCGGCAGCACCGCCTACAACTATTCCGCGCATGGGCCGATCCTGCCGCTGGGCTCGCATACCCTGGCGCTCACGCCGATCGCTCCGTATCGGCCACGGCGGTGGCGGGGTGCCATCCTCAAGGCGGACATCGAGGTGCGCGTGCGGGTGCTGGATCCGTACAAGCGGCCGGTGAGCGTCACCGCCGACTCGCACGAAACCCGCGACGTGGTGGAGGTCACCATCCGCGAATCGCGTGAACACCGCGTCACCCTGCTGTTCGATCCCGAGCACAACCTGGAAGAGCGCATCCTCAGCGAACAATTCGTGGTGTGAGGCCGCTTTCGCGCGGCTGCGCCACCGACAGGCGATAATCGTGGCCCAAGCCGCGACCCGCGGTGGCTCTCTCCGGTCTCGACCATGCCCGACAACACCCCCCGCTTGCTCACCGTCGCGGTGACCTCGCGCGCTTTGTTCGACCTGGAAGAAGGGCACGCGTTGTTCGAGCGCGAGGGCGTGGAGGCGTACGCGGCCTACCAACGCGAACACGAAGACGACGTGCTTGGCCCCGGCGTGGCCTTCCCGGTGGTGCGCAAGTTGCTGTCCCTCAACGAGGGCACTCCGGCCGACAGCCCGCGCGTCGAGGTGATCCTGCTGTCGCGAAATTCCGCCGATACGGGCCTGCGCATCTTCAATTCCATCCAGCACTTCGACCTGGGCATCGTCCGCGCGACCTTTACCTCGGGCGAGGCGACCTGGCCCTATGTGAAACCCTTCGGCACGGACCTGTTCCTGTCCGCCAACCCGGAGTCGGTCAGGCGCGCGCTGGCGCACGGCATTGCCGCGGCGACCATCCTGCCGCGCGCGGCAGGCGAGCAGGCCGCCGTCGACCCCTCGGGGGACCGTTTCGCCAAGCAGTTGCGCATCGCCTTCGATGGTGACGCGGTGATATTCGGCGACGAAGGCGAGCGGATGTCGCGCGAGCATGGGGTGGAGGCGTTCGGTCGCCACGAACGCGAGCGCGCGCGCGAGCCATTGACCGGTGGGCCTTTCCGCAATTTCCTGTCGGCGCTGCACGCGTTGCAGGCCGCCTTTCCACCCGGTGAGGCCTCGCCGATTCGCACCGCCCTGGTTACCGCGCGCTCGGCGCCGGCCCACGAGCGGGTGATCCGTACGCTGCGCGAATGGGGCGTGCGCCTGGACGAAGCGCTGTTCCTGGGCGGCCGCCACAAGGGCCCGTTCCTGGAAGCCTTCGGCGCCGACATCTTCTTCGACGACTCGCAACACAACATCGACAGCGCACGCCAACACCAGTACGTGGCAGCGGGCCACGTGCCGCACGGTGTTGCGAACGATCCGCTGCCCCGCTAGTTCGGCCCGGCCGAGACGCCCGACGGCGTCACGCGTTTCTCCACAGGGGGTGTGGATTCGCAGTGGGTCAACGTGTGGATAACCTTTGGCAGCCCTTGCGCCGCCTGGCTCCGTCCTGGAGTGGCGAAGTTTTGATCAACCAGGGGCCAGTGGCAGGCGGATGTCGGTCAGCCGCCACTGCAGGCCCTGTCGGCTGAGCACGAAAACCACCGGATGGCCATCGGTCGTGGTGACGGTGGCGGTGAAGCGCGAGGTCGACTCGAACCGTCGTGCCGCGTTTTGCAGCGGTCGTGCCGGCATCGGTCGCGCGTAGGTGTCGCCATCGACGGTGTCGCCGCTGGCACGCTTCCACAGTTGATGGCCCTGCAGCACCGCGCCGATGCCGACGGGGGTCACCAGCGCATCCACCCCGATGCCACTCACTCCGCCGGCCAGCTGCAACACCAGGCCGCCCCACACGCTGGACTGGGCATCGACGCCGGCCTTGCGGACCAGGTAGTCGTCGAGCTGGGCCTTGAGGTTGGCGCGCAGGGCAGGGAAGTCGACATGGCGCGACAGCGCGGCGGCGTCCTGCTGTTCGATGGCGTTGGAGATGCCGCGTATCGCCAGGTAGGGGCCAGCCACCACGTAGGCGGCCAGGACCAGGACGGCCAGCAGCGGGAGGAGCCACCACAGTCTTTTCATCGTCGGTTCCCGGTTGGGCGGTGCCCAGCATAGGACAGTGCCCAGCGGACTCGGTGAACCGCGGTGGACGGCCGTTTGCCGCGACTCAAGCGGCTGCCTGGGCTACCCCAGGCGGGCGTCGGTCACCATGATCCTGTCGCCCGCACGGTCTCACGAGGGCATCAGCCGACGGGGCGCGCTCAGTACTCCAGATCCAGCGCCGCGCACAGGTAATCGACGAACGGGCCCAGCGCGGCCAGATCCGTCGCCACGGTCTGCCGCAATCGCGGACCGGTCATCGTGTCGTCGTCCAGCGGACGAAACAGCACCCAGTTGCGGTGCTTGAGGTCATCCATGAACTCGAAGTCGTCCGGAAATCCGCGGGGCGCCCGCACCAGTTTTTCGCTCTCGTCCAGATCGAAGCGGCGTCGCACCTTGGGGTCGTGCACCGCTTTCTTCCAGCTGCCGGGATTATCGACGATGAACTGCCGGACCTTGCGTTGCGTCGGTGTCTCGGGATGCCACAGTCCTGCGCCCACGAAGCTCTCGCCCGGCTGCAGGTGCAGGTAGAACGAGGGCGCCGGCAATTCGCGGCGCCGCTCGTGGAAAAAGCGCGCCCCCTGCCAGGTCTTGTAGGGCGACTTGTCGTTGGAAAAGCGCGCGTCGCGATGAATGCGGAACAGCGAGCCGCCCACGCCCCGGGGATCGGCACGGTATTGCGGGCTGAGCTCGGCCAGCACGGGTTGCAGGTCGGTGATCAGGCGCAGAAAAGGCTGGCGCACATGCGTTTCGTAATCGGCGCGGTGCGCTTCGAACCAGGCTTTGTCGTTGTGGCGCGCCAGCGCACGCAGGAACTTGAAACTGGCCGGGCTGAAATAGGTGCTCATAGTTTCCTCTGCAGGTCGGCACCCCAGCCGGCCAGTTGATCCAGCAGGACCTGGCGAGCGGGCTCGGCCGCGTGAAGCAGGCGCAGTTCGGCGATCTGCGCCCAGAATTGATCGAACGTGAGTTCCGACAAGCCATTGTCCTCAAGCAAACGCCGGCGCCGGTAGGTGTCCCACCGCGGCTGTTCTTGCAGCGACAGCGACTCGGGCCAATTGCGGGCGCGATAGCGGAACAGCAGTTCGCCCAGCCTCGGATCGGTGAATCGATCGCTCAAAGTGGAAAGCGCCTCGGGTGTGCTGGCGCGTACCGCCGGCAGCAGGCGACGGTCGCCTTCGCCCAGGAAGCCGTCGTACAACGAGGCATCCGCATCGGCCATGAGCGCGGCGCGCTCGGTCGCGTAGACGCGACGCACTTTCTCGGCCAAGGCCGGCCCCAGCTCGCGCAGTTGGTTGGCCTTGGAGGCGATGGCCGCCGCATCCAGCTCCAAACGCTGGAAATCGGCCTCGCGCAGGTGGGCCCAGGCCACCACGGCCGGCGACTTGTTGAGGTGGATCTCCTTGAGCCCGATGCGTTGTTCGCCTTCGGGCAGCGCCGAGGCCGGTGCATACAGGCGCTCGGCAATCTCTTCCGGTGCCAGGTCCAACAGCGGCGCAATCTCACCGCCCAGGTCGAACACGATGATGCGATTGTCCACGCGCGGATGGCGGGCCAGCGGCAGTACCGGCGCGGCACACAGCCGGGCCGCGGGATAGCGCTGCGAGACATGCAGCACCGGTGCGCCGGTGATTACGTCCAGCAGGCCGGCACAGAAGCGCTTGTCGCGCAGGCGTAGGGCGTATTCCCACATCCGCGGCTGGTGCTTGAGGAACAACCGCGCCATGCCGATGGTGGCGTACACATCCGACAGCGCCTCATGGGCATCGCCTTCGCGCACGCCATTGGCCAGCGCCAGCTGCTCGAGCTTGAACGAGGTGGCGCCGTCTTCGCGTTGCGGCCACGCGATGCCTTCCGGACGCAGCGCATGCACCAGCCGCAACATGTCCAGCAGGTCCCAGCGCGAGTTGCCGTTGCGCCATTCGCGCTCGTAGGGATCGTAGAAGTTGCGGAACAACCCGTGGCGGACGAACTCATCGTCGAATCGCAGCGAGTTGTAGCCCAACGTGCAGGTGTTCGGGCGCGTCATCTGGTCGGCGATGCGCGAGAACGCTTCGGCTTCGTTAATGCCCTCGGCCAGCGCGTGTTGCGGGGTGATCCCGGTCACCAGCGTGGCGTAAGGGGAGGGCAGCAGGTCATCGGCCGGACGCACGAAGAACGTGATGGGTTCTTCCACCACATTGAGTGCGGCATCGGTGCGCACCGCGGCGAACTGCGCGATTCGCGTGCGACGGGGGTCCTGGCCGTAGGTCTCCAGGTCGTAGAACAGAAAGCTTTCGGGCATGGGAGGCCGATCGACGGGTACCGCGCCATTCTAGGCGCTGCGGCGGTCGGCGGCTTCCCCCTCGCTCAGCGGGTTCAGTCGGGACCGGGATGCCACCGTCGCCGCGCGGCGCCCGCCGTACAGCGACGGGGAGGCCGGCCGGCGCACGGCCCTACACGTTTCTGCAGGACCGCCCGCGAAGCACCGTCAGCGCTGGCTCAATGGGCGCCGGGCAGCGGCGCGAGGCGTTCGTGAATGATGCGCTCCAGTGCAACCCAATCGATCTCTCCCAAGTCCTGTTTGCCCTGCGTGGCCTGGACCAGGATTTCGCGCTGGACCACGCTGCGCGCCAGCGCCACCGCGTAAGGCGTGCACAGGAAGGTGACCATCGTGTAGTGCGGCACGAAGCGGGTGGGCCATCGCGCCTGAAGTGCCAGTTCGAGCTCACGCTGCAGCAGGAAGTGCGCATCGTCGACGCGGTCGCGCATTTCCAGGTAGTTCTCCAGCGCCATCGCCTGGATCGCTGCGGCGTTGTCACGTCGATCGTTCTCGAAGGCCGCGTAGGCGCTGGCAAGATCCGGCTGGCGGTCAAGCGCGTCGGCCAGTGCCACGCAGTCTTCGAAAGCGCAGTTCATGCCCTGGCCGTGGAAGGGCACCATCGCGTGGGCGGCGTCGCCGACCAATACCGCGCGACCGCCCAGATGCCATCGGTCGAGATAGAGCGTGCCCAGCAGGCCGGGGGGATGCGCTTCCCAGTCTTCGCTCAGGCGCGGGATCATGGGCAGTGCATCCGGGAACTGGCTGGCGAACAGGGCCTGCACCTCGGCGCCGGTGGTGACGCTGGCAAAGCTGGGACGCCCCTCGTTGGGCAGGAACAAGGTCACCGTGAAGGTGCCGCCGGCGTTGGGCAGGGCGATGCACATGTAGTGACCGCGCGGCCAGATGTGCAAGGCATTGGCCTCGATCTGGAAGCGGCCACCCTCCAAGGGCGGGATCTCCAGTTCCTTGTAGGAGTGGTCCAGGAAATCGATGCGCTCCCCGAGCGGGCACTTGCGGCTCATCGCAGCGCGTAACGCCGATCCGGCGCCGTCGGTGCCGATCAGGGTCTGGAAATGGATGTCGTGCGGCTGGTCGTCGCGGTCGTCGATGAAGCGGGCATAGCTCGCCTCGAAGTCCACCGTGTGCAGGCGGCGATGGAAATGCACGCGGGCGCCGGCGCGTTCGGCCAGCTCCAGCAGGCTGACATTGAGGTCGGCCCGATGGATGGACCAGATCACCTCGCTGTCGTCGCGTCCGTAACGCTGCAGCTGGGCCGGCGCCTGCAACGGATGCACCATGCGGCCGCGCATCATCACCGCCTGTTCCATCACCGCGTCTTCGGCGCCGGCGGCACGCAGTGCTTCGCGGCCGCGTGCGGCCAAGGCCAGGTTGATCGATCTACCGGACTCGTAGCCTTTGACGCGTGGATCGCCGCGACGCTCATAGACGGTGACGTCCCAGCCGCGGCGCGACAGCAGGATGGCCAGCAGACTGCCCGCCAGGCCGGCGCCGATCAGGGTGAGGGAACGCGGGGTCGTGGTGTTCAACGCAGATCCGGGAACGCGGGAGAGGCGGCCGGCAGCTTACACGCCTGCCCAGTGTTCCACCTCTTCAACCAGATGGTGCAGGTCGGAGAAGCGGTTGTAGAGCGGCGTGGGCGCGATCCGTATCACGTCGGGCTCGCGCCAGTCGCCCAGCACGCCCACCGATTGCAGGTATTCGAACAGCGAGCGTCCCTGGGTGCGGCCGCCGGCCACGCGCAGCGACAGTTGGCAGCCGCGCTGCTGCGGGTCGCTGGGGGTGAGCACTTCCAGCACGTGCGGCACACGCGCCACGATCAGCGCTTCCAGGTAGCCGGTCAACTGCTCGGATTTGCGACGAAGCGCCGGCATGCCGGCTCGATCGAACAGCTCCAGCGACGCGCGAAGCGGTGCCATTGCCAGTACGGGCGGGTTGCTGAGTTGCCAGCCTTCGGCACCGGGGGTGGGCACGAATTCCGGCGCCATGCGGAATCGGCTCTGGCGGTCGTGTCCCCACCAACCGGCAAATCGCGGCAGGTCCGCACGGGCATGGCGTTCGTGGACGAAGCACCCGGCGACCGCGCCGGGACCGGCGTTGACGTATTTGTAGTGGCACCACACGGCAAAATCCGCGCCATCGTCATGCAGCGACAAGGGCAAGTTGCCCACCGCGTGGGCCAAATCGAAGCCCACTCGGGCGCCTTGCCCACGTGCCAGCTGGGCGATCCGCGCCAGGTCGAAGGCTTGGCCGGTGCGGTACTGGATGCCGGGCCACAGCACCAGGGCCAGGCGAGGGCCGTGAATTTCGATGGCACGTTCGATCGCCGCCATCGACACCGTCCCGTTCGCTGCATCGGGCTGGACTTCGATCAGGTCGGTGGCCGGATCAAAGCCGTGGAAGCGGATCTGCGATTCCACCGCGTGGCGATCGGTGGGAAACGCGCCGGCTTCGATCAGGATCGCCGGTCGCTGTGCGGTGGGCCGGTAAAAGCTGACCATCATCAGGTGCAGGTTCACGCTGAGGGTGTTCATCGCCACCACTTCCGACGGCTGGGCGCCCACCAGTCGCGCGATCGGCTCGCCGACCAGCTCGTGATAGGTCAGCCACTGCTCCGGGCCGGTGAAATGGCCTTCCACCGCCAGCTGCGACCACTGGTCCAGCACCTGCTGAACCATCGCCTTGGCGGCCCGCGGCTGCAGGCCCAGCGAGTTGCCCACGAAGTAGGTCTGGTCGCGTCCCTGGTGCTGCGGGAACAGGAATTCGCCGCGCAGGGGCCGCAACGGGTCGGCCGCGTCCAGCGCGGTGGCATGCAGGCGGGTCAGCAGGTCGGTCATCGATAACGGGGTCAGGTTGGGTTTTGCGGAGTGGGATGCACGTGCCCGCACGACGGGCACGTGCGCCGCTCATGCGAGCCGTAGAAGCGTTCGAACACCGGCGGCAGATCGTGCTCGATGTTGTCCAATGTGAAGAACTCCTCGTGCAACAAATGGTTGCACCGTTCGCAGTACCACAGCACGCCGTCGCGTTCGCCCGGCAGGCGCCGTCGTTCGACCACCAGCCCGACCGAGCCGGCCATCCGGCGAGGGGAGTGCGGCACTTTCCCAGGCAACAGGAAGATCTCGCCTGCGCGGATCGGGATGTCGCGCACGCCGCTTTCGTCCTGCACCTTGAGGACCATCTCCCCCTCGAGTTGGTAGAACCATTCCGGGCCCTCGTCGTAATGGAAGTCCAGGCGCGCGTTCGGACCGCCCACCACCATCACGATGAAATCGCCGTCGTAGATGCACTTGTTGCCGACCGGCGGCTTCAGGAGATGCCGGTGCTCGTCGATCCAGCGTTGGAAGTTCAGCGGCGGGGCGAGGCT
>DASWQJ010000219.1:0-4179 GCA_036403795.1 Stenotrophomonas sp. | reverse complement strand
AGCTCCGCTTGGCACCAGGCATTGAGTCCCACGCCACGTCACCCCTATGATCCGGACTTGCGCGCCACCCTGGGGTAACTGGGTGGTGGAGCCACCTCCGTGGGGTACGGGGGACCATCGATAAAGAACAGGGGGATCCGAATGTCGAACATCGACAGTGGTTGGTTCTACATGGATAACCGCGGCGCTCGTCAGGGTCCGCATGATCGCGAAACGTTGCTTGCCATGCGTCGGTCAGGCGCGGTGACGGCGGATACATCGGTCTGGGCTGACGGCATGCCGGACTGGCAGCGCTACGGCAATACTTTCGCCCGCTCCGAGCCGCCAGCGCTGCCAGGGGTGCCTGTTGATTTCGAAACCTCGACGCGCCCATGGCGCCGCTACTTCGCCAAGACCATCGACCTGTGGGTGCTGGGGCTGCCGCCCTCCCTCTTCGCAGTGTTGGTGATCGCCGTTGCGGCACCTGGCTCAGCAGATGGTTTCGTGCACGCGCTTGATAACCCGATCATCTCCATGTTGTTGATGATGGGAACATGGCTGCTGGCAGAGGGGTTGCTGCTAAGCCTGCTGGGTACTACGCCAGGTCGACTGCTTTTCGGGATACGTGTGCGGGATGCATCGGGCCAACGGCTGAGCACCGGCTCGGCCTACCACCGCGCACTCTTGGTGCTGGTGCAGGGAATGGGCTTATGCGTGCCGATTGTGACGCTCGTGACCAAGTTTCTTGCCCATAACCGACTGACGTCGAGCGGCAACACGCTTTGGGATGCGAAGGTGGGCTCAACGGTGAAGTGTGGCGAAATTGGGACCATCCGGCTGGTGCTGTCGGTTAGCGTTTTTGTCGTCCTTTATGCCTTGCTTATCGCGGTCACGGTGGCGGACCGATACCTCTGACGGTAATGCCCCTTCCCTTCGTTTGGCGTTCTGGGCGTCCATCGTGCCCCTTCGTGCGGGGCGGCTAGCGGCCGCTTCCTCCCCTCGAAAGCCCACCTGCGCTGCACCTGACCTTGCTTGCAGTACCCGCACGAGCCGCTGAGCGTGCCGGCCACTCAGCGTCCCGGGCTCCGCCATCAGTTCGGCGGATTGACCACGATGTACTGCACTGACGTCCCCGCGTACTGCGGGCGATACCAGGTGTCGCCGCACTCCTGGTACGTGACATTGTCGATCGTCGTGACGGTGCAGCTGTCCGGCAGCGAATACACCACCGATCCCAGTATCGCGGAAGTAGCCACTACGCCTGCGGTGAACGCGGCAGCCCCCCAGTAGGGATGGTCCCAGCCCCAATAAGGCGGCGGCGGTGGGCCTGGGGGATGAGGACCGGGGCCGGGCGGGTGCGGTCCTGGGTCAGGACCGGGGTGTGGACCAGGATGCGGACCAGGGCCTGGTCCAGGACCAGGACCCGGTTCCGGATGTGGCCGGGGGCCCGGCTCCGGGCCTGGGCCTGGGCCCGGTGCCGGATGAGGATGCTGGATGCCTCCACCATGGGCGCCTGGCGCCATGCCTCCATGGAAACCACCCGCCGGCAGGTTGATCGCCGGTCGCGCCATGCCGCGCATGCCCAGCCCGCCGCCGCCGAACCGAGCGTCGGCCGAGGGCGAGGTTGCACCCAACACGATGCAAATGGCTGCCAGCGCGGGGAGCATCAAGGGGCGTGAGGCTGAAATCTGCTTGCGAGATTGACGATTCATTTCAGTGCGCCTCCGCGGCAGTACCGGCCTTGACGGGTACAAACTCGATCCGTCGCGCGTCGGCTGGTGGCTTGAACGAGAAAGCACCTTCGCCACTGGCCGGCGTCCGATCCCAGTGCAGGCGTGCACTGTAGGACGGCTGAGCCGGATCGGCCAAACTGGTAATGGAAACCTTCGCCGGCAGCGAAGTCTTGCGCGAGATCCACACTTGCCAATCGACGCCGGGCTGGCGGAACGCGTAATGATCGGTCTCATCGCCCTCCACGAGCACCGGTCCCACCAGGAACGCGGACGTGATGCTTTCCAGGGGCGCCTGTGGTGTTCCCCACAAGAACAGATCTGCCAGCGGGAACTCGATTCCCTTGGCAGACGCTTGCGTCACAAGTTCGCCGATCGTCGGTGGCACATCGTCGATCACGGTGTAGTACTTCAGCTTCGGTGACCAGAGCGCCAAAGACTTTCCGTCATAGTAGAACTCACGCTCCTGCCGGTCATTGGCGACCGTGGCGACGAGGCGGTCCGGCATTCGCACCTGGTAAGACGCGTGGCCGTCCACCGCCACCTTCTGGCCCGTGTCGGTTACATAATCGGTGCTGGTTTCAGCCCTCAGCCCGAACCTGTCCATCGCGCGCAGCGCGGCTCCCATCTTCTCCAGAGCGGCTAGTGCGTCCGCGTCGCGCGCTTCTGCGATGGCCGGTGCAGCGGCCGCAGTGTCCCTGCTGGCAGGAGGCTGCTTGGAGGTGTCCGCCGGCGTGGCGTTGTCCTTGGCCGGCGCAGGCGCACCGCTGCTCGCTTCCCGTGTGCAGCCTGCCATCGCGAACAACGCGACCATTGCCAGCAACGCGGATCGTGTCACGGTCATGCCCATCTGCATGCTCCAGGTTGATGCCGATCCTGGCCCGACGATCGGACCGACAGACGGCGCAGTTCAAGAAAGCGACTGGTCGACCCTCGACAGATCACAGGTGCGGGGTTGCTGCATCCAGGATTCTTCAGGGGGGTGGTCGCAAACGTCGGGGGATCTCCAGCTTTGTCGCGTCCCGCCGGGGCGTTCGCCCGGCCCGATGTGGACCGATCGCCAACGTAATCCATCGAGCGGGCCGGACAGCGGATCCCTGTCATCCGATTCATAAACCTTGATCAGAGGCTACGAATTTATTCTCGCGACTCCCGGCGCCTCGGCACAACCGAAGATTCACTTAGGCCGCTCAGTATTTCCACTTAGGCGCAGCGCGCTGGCGGAGGGAAATGTGCGCCCGACACTTTGGCGCTTGGCAAAGCCGGTCTACGGGCCGCCGCCCTATTCCCGACAGCGCTGGCACCGTAACTCGCCGCCCCGCCCCTCATCCCCAGCGCCCTGCTGATATATTCGAGCATAAGGTCGGCATCGCAACCGGCCACCAATCACAGGGAATCGTCATGGGTCTCGTAAAGGCAGTGGCAGGTGCCGTCGGCGGCGTGCTCGCCGACCAGTGGAAGGACTTCTACACGATCCCGGCGGGCCTGCCGCCCACCGCCGCCCTGTTTGCCGCCGTGCCGCGCGGCACCAATGCCGGGCGCGGTTCGAATACCAGCGGCTCGACCAACATCATTACCAACGGCTCGAAGATCGTCGTGCCCGAAGGCTACGGCCTGCTGCTGTTCCAGGACGGTGCAATCACCGGCTTCGCCGCTGAACCCGGTGGCTACGAGTGGCGCTCGGACGATGTGAACTCGCAGTCGGTCTTTGCCGGCGATGGCCTGGTCAGCTCACTGATCAAGCAGAGCTGGGAACGTTTCAAGTTTGGTGGCCAGCCGGGCTCGCAGCAGGCGGCATTCTTCGTGTCGCTGAAGGAGTTGCCGGACAACCGGTTTGGCACGCAGTCCGAGATTTATTGGGACGACAGCTTTTTGGGTACGCAGGTGGGCGCGGTGACGCGCGGCTCGTACACGCTGAAGATCGTCGATCCGATTTTGTTCGTGAAGAATTTCGTGCCGGCCAGTTATCTGCAGCCGGGCCAGGTGTTCGACTTCACCGATATGGACAATGCGACGGCCAGCCAGCTGTTCAACGAGGTGGTCGGTTCACTGGCGCCGGCTTTCAGCCTGTACTCGAACGATCCGGCCAAGGGCAATCGCATCACCCGGTTGCAGCAGGATTCGCTTGGTTTTGCGCAGAGCCTGTCGCAAGCGGTAGAGCAGGCGTACCAATGGCGGTCTGATCGCGGATTGGCCATCGTCAAGACAGCCATCGTATCGATCGAGTACGACGCCAACACGCGCGAGTTGCTCAAGACGGTGCAGCGTGCTGATGCGCTGGGCGGCGCGCGCGGCAATTCGAACCTGCAGGCGAGCGTGGCGCAGGGCATTCAGTCGGCTGGCGAGAGCGGCGGCGCGGCGGGCTTGGTGGGCGTGGGCATGGCCTCGGGAATGATGGGCGGCGTGGGCAGTTTGCAGCAGCCGGTCGCGCCCGCTGCGCCGGCGGCCGATGACCCGGTGACTCGACTGA
>DASWQJ010000218.1:0-23061 GCA_036403795.1 Stenotrophomonas sp. | reverse complement strand
GGGATGGTGGGTCGCGGTTCGAGCGGCCATCCATGGCCGCACTCACCGCACGTGGGCCATCCATGGCCCACTGACCCACCACCCCGCCAGCTCGGCGCATGGCGCTTTGAGTTTCCCACTTCGATATAGACGCGCCGGGGTTGGGGGAGGGGAAGAGCAGAGCCGAACTCACGATTGCCATCGCAACCTGGCGCCTCAGGGCTTCGATGAGTTGAGCGAAGCGCATGCCTGATAGATGGCCTCAACGGTCGGCACGCCGCTCTTGCTGGCGCCTCACGGCTTCGATGATTGAGCGAAGCGCATGCCTCACAAATCGCCTCAACGATCGGGACGTCGCTCTTCTCTCCCCCCTCCCCCGGCGCGTATCGATCGAAGCCGTAAAAACCACGCGCCTTGCGCCGTCCTGTCGGGGTGGTGGGTCAGTGGGCCATGGATGGCCCACGTGCGGTGAGTGCGGCCATGGATGGCCGCTCGAACCGCGACCCACCACCCCGACAGGGCGGGGCCCGCACCGTAAGTACTTAAAACCAACCGCCCAACACCCACCGCGCCCTCAACAAAAAAACCCAACTCGCAAGCCGCGATCCAAAACCGCCAGGGCGACGAAGAGCACCCAAAAAAAAGGGGCGCCCCAAAGAGCACCCCTTCATCGAAGGCCGCAAAGCCCCCTTATTTAAGCGCCTTGAACCGCAAGCGATGCGGACCCGCGTTATCGCCCAAGCGACGCTTCTTGTCTTCCTCGTACTCGCGATAATTGCCCTGGAAAAACTCCACGTGCGAATCGCCCTCGAAGGACAGGATGTGCGTAGCGATGCGATCCAGGAACCAACGGTCATGCGAAATCACGAACGTGTTGCCCGGGAATTCCAGCAGCGCGTCTTCCAGCGCGCGCAGCGTCTCGATGTCCAGGTCGTTGGACGGTTCATCGAGCAGCAGCACGTTGCCACCCTGCAACAGCGTCTTGGCCATGTGCAAACGGCCACGCTCACCACCGGACAGCGAGCCGACCATCTTCTGCTGGTCCTGGCCCTTGAAGTTGAAGCGGCCGATGTACGCGCGCGACTGGATCTCGACCCCGTTGATGTTGAGGATGTCCAGGCCGCCGGAGATTTCCTGGAAGACGTTGTGGTTGCCCTCCAACTTCTCGCGGCTCTGGTCCACGTACGACAGCTGCACCGTCGGGCCGACCGTGATCTCGCCGGAGTCCGGCTTTTCCTGCCCGGTGATCATCTTGAACAACGTCGACTTGCCGGCGCCGTTGGGGCCGATGATGCCCACGATGGCGCCCGGCGGCACGATCATCGACAGGTTGTCGATCAACAGGCGGTCGCCGAACTTCTTGGAGACACTCTTGAACTCCATCACCGAGTTGCCCAGGCGCTCGCCCGGCGGGATGAACAGCTCATTGGTCTCGTTGCGCTTCTGGTAGTCCTGCGACTGCAGCTCTTCCAGGCGACCCAGGCGCGCCTTGCCCTTGGAGCGACCGCCCTTGGCGTTCTGGCGCGACCACTCCAGTTCCTTCTGGATGGCTTTCTGGCGAGCCTTTTCCTGGTTGTCTTCCTGCTTGAGGCGATCGTCCTTCTGGACGAGCCAGTCGGTGTAGTTGCCCTTCCAGGGAATGCCGCGACCGCGGTCGAGTTCCAGGATCCACTCGGCGGCGTTGTCGAGGAAGTAGCGATCGTGGGTGACCGCCACCACGGTGCCGGTGTAGCGGGCCAGGAACTGTTCCAGCCATTCGACCGACTCGGCGTCGAGATGGTTGGTCGGTTCGTCGAGCAGCAGCATGTCCGGCTTCTGCAGCAGCAGGCGGCACAGCGCCACGCGACGCTTTTCGCCACCGGACAGTTTGCCGATCACGGCATCCCACGGCGGCAGGCGCAGCGCGTCGGCGGCCACTTCCAGCTGGTTTTCCAGTGTGTGCGCGTCACCGGCGGCCAGGATGGCCTCCAGGCGTTCCTGCTCCTTGGCCAGCGCGTCGAAATCGGCGCCTTCGTCGGCATAGGCGGCGTAGACCTTCTCCAGCGCGGCCTGTGCCTGCAGCACATCGCCCACGCCTTCTTCGACCGCTTCGCGCACGGTCTTGGTGGCATCGAGCTCCGGTTCCTGGGCCAGGTAGCCCACCTTGATGCCTGCCTGCGGGCGGGCTTCGCCTTCGAAGTCCTTGTCTACGCCGGCCATGATCCGCAGCACGGTCGACTTGCCCGAGCCGTTGAGGCCGAGCAGGCCGATCTTGGCGCCGGGGAAGAACGACAGCGAGATGTCCTTGATGATCTGCCGCCTGGGCGGCACGACCTTGCTGACGCGGTTCATGGTGTAGATGTATTGCGAGGACATGGAGTCTCCGTAAGTCAGTAGCGCACCCGCCCCGGTCCGGGGTACGGACAGGCGGGATCGAGAAAGGGATGGCGCCAGTATACCGGCATCTCCCCGAGGGCCCGGAGAGGGGGACCCGGCGACAACCGACCGTCCGCTTAATGGACACCGGTGCAACCGATTCCAGCCAATGCCTGTTCATCTTCGCGCGCCAATATGTCGTTGACACCACCAACAGCGATGGAGCTGCCATGAATCCGATTCGTCTGACTGCCCTGGCCCTGACCACTTTGCTGGCGTTCGGCGCCGTGGCGCCGACGGCAATGGCGGACGACCGCGGCCACGATCGCCACGGCTCGGACCACCGTGGCCGGGGCGAGGATCGCGGCCGCCACGATGACCACCGCGGCAACAACGGCCACGGCAACAACGGGCACGACAACCGCGACCGCCGCCAGTCCTACCAGGCCGGCTACCACGATGGCCGCCGTGACGACCGTCACGACAACCGCTATGACAACCGTTACTACCGCCGGCCCGCCGTGGTCTATCGCCCGGCCCCGGTCGTCCATTACCGTCCGGCCCCGTCGCGCTACTACGGCTGGACCCCAGGTCGCCGCTACCACGACTACTACGGCGGCCCGGTCTACGTGGTGAATGACTACAGCCGGTACCACGTGCGCCGCCCGCCCTATGGCTACCACTGGGTGCGCGACGACGCAGGCAACCTGCTGATGGTGGCCATCGCCACCGGCATCCTGGCCGACCTGGTGTTCAACCACTGATCCGATACGGCCCGGCCGTATCACCCCGGACCGGCCGCCCAGTGCGGCCGGTCTGCTTTTGCACGACCGGCTGGACTGCCCGGCGGCGGTTCGAATGGCGGCAAACCCCCGCGGGGCTTAAACTTCCGGGCCCCTGATCCTTCTGCCGCCCCCGGAGACCCGATGTTCCCGCGCGATGCCCGAATCGAAAACTACGATCCCGAACTGGCCCAGGCCATTGCCGCCGAGGCGATCCGCCAGGAAGACCACGTCGAGCTGATCGCCAGCGAGAACTACGCCAGTCCGCGCGTGATGGAAGCCCAGGGCAGCGTGCTGACCAACAAATACGCCGAAGGCTATCCGGGCAAGCGCTACTACGGCGGCTGCGAATACGTCGACATTGCCGAGCAGTTGGCCATCGACCGCCTCAAGCTGCTGTTCGGCGAGGGCTCGACCCAGGACATGTACGCCAACGTGCAGCCGCACAGCGGCTCGCAGGCCAACCAGGCGGTGTACTTCGCGCTGCTCAATGCAGGCGACACCATCCTGGGCATGTCGCTGGCCCATGGCGGCCACCTCACCCACGGCGCCAAGGTCAATGCCTCGGGCAAGCTGTTCAACGCCGTGCAGTACGGGGTGAACGAGCAGGGCCTGATCGACTATGACGACGTCGAGCGCCTGGCCGTGGAGCACAAGCCCAAGATGATCGTGGCCGGGTTCTCGGCCTATTCGCAGAAGATCGACTGGGCACGCTTCCGCGCCATCGCCGACAAGGTCGGTGCGATTCTCTTCGTCGACATGGCGCACGTGGCCGGCCTCATTGCCGCCGGCGTGTATCCCAGCCCGCTGCCGCACGCCCACGTGGTCACCTCGACCACCCACAAGACCCTGCGCGGCCCGCGCGGCGGTTTCATCGTGGCCAAGGGCCTGGACGAAGACACCATCAAGAAGCTGCAGTCGGTGGTGTTCCCCGGCATCCAGGGCGGCCCGCTGATGCACGTCATCGCCGCCAAGGCCGTCGCTTTCAAGGAAGCGCTGGAACCGGAGTTCAAGACCTACCAGGCCCAGGTGGTCAAGAACGCCCGGGCGATGGCCAAGACCCTGATCGCGCGTGGCTACAAGATCGTGTCCGGCGGCACCGAGAACCACCTGATGCTGGTCGACATGATCGGCAAGGACGTGTCGGGCAAAGATGCCGAGGCGGCGCTGGGCAAGGCCCACATCACCGTCAACAAGAACTCGGTGCCCAACGACCCGCGCTCGCCGTTCGTGACTTCGGGCCTGCGCCTGGGCACGCCGGCCATCACCACGCGCGGCTACCTCGAACAGGATGCGACCGAACTGGCCGGCTGGATCGCCGATGTGCTGGATGCGCCCGGCGACGAGACCGTCATCGCCCGCGTGCGCGAGGCCGTCACGGCGCAGTGCAAGCGCTTCCCGGTCTACGGCTGAGCGTGGCAGGGCAGGCCGCGAGGATGATCCACCGTAGTATCGTCCTCGCGCGCTTCGCCTGACCCGCACCGGCTACCCCACGCATGCATTGCCCCTTCTGCCAGCACCACGACACCCGCGTGATCGACTCGCGGGTGTCCGAAGACGGCGCCACCATCCGGCGGCGCCGCGAGTGCGAAGCGTGCGGTGAGCGGTTCAGTACGCTGGAGACCATCGAGCTCAAGATGCCGGTGGTGATCAAGAGCACGGGCAGCCGCGAAGCCTTCGACACGCGCAAGTTGCGCATCAGTTTCGATCGCGCCCTGCAGAAGCGCCCGGTATCCGAAGAGCAGATCGAAGCGGCGGTGCGCGCCGTGGTGCATCAGCTGCGCATGTGCGGCGAACGGGAAGTGCCGTCGATCAAGATTGGCGAATTCGTCATGACCGAATTGCGCAAGCTCGACCATGTCGGCTACGTGCGCTTCGCATCGGTCTACCGCAGCTTCGAGGATGTCGCCGATTTCCGCGAGGAAATCGAAAAGCTCGAGCGCGAACTGCCGGTGGGTAGCGAACAGTTGCCGCTGCTGGAGCTGGAGCGGGCAGGGCGCGCGGCCGAGAAGAACGGCAAGCGCTGAGTGGCAGCCGTGGGTCGGGCGCGGATGCGTCTTTTGCCGACAGGCCGGAAAGCCGCAAACGCGGAACTCCGCAAACGTGAAAACCCGGAAACCCACAGTCCCGGAAACCCATGAGGGCCGTGCCTTGCGGCCATGCTGGCCGGGTACCGTCCGCGCCTGCGCCATTGGCCCAATGGCGCCTTGCACCGCAGAATGCGGCCATGAGCGAACATTCTCCGCTTGATCATCTGCATATGGCCCAGGCGTTACGCCTGGCCGAGCGCGGTGCGTTCACCACGCGCCCCAACCCGATGGTGGGGTGTGTCGTGGCCCATGGCGACCAGGTGCTGGGAGAGGGCTGGCACCAGCGCGCCGGCGGTCCCCATGCCGAAGTGTTTGCGTTGCGCCAGGCCGGCGAGCAGGCGCGTGGCGCCACCGCCTATGTGACCTTGGAACCTTGCGCCCACCACGGACGCACGCCCCCCTGCGCCCTCGCGCTGATCGAAGCAGGCGTCGCGCGTGTGGTGGCGGCAATGCGCGATCCATTTCCCCAGGTCAACGGTGGCGGCTTCGACCGGCTGCGCGCGGCGGGCATCGACGTGCAGTCCGGGTTGATGGAGGCGCAGGCACGCGAATTGAATCGTGGGTTCCTGTCGCGCATCGAGCGCGGCCGCCCCTGGCTGCGGCTGAAGTACGGCATGAGCCTGGACGGACGCACCGCGATGGCCGATGGGCAATCGAAGTGGATCACCGGACCGGCTGCTCGTGCCGATGTGCAGCGTTGGCGTGCGCGGGCCGGTGCGTTGTTGACCGGCGCCGGCACCGTGCTGGCCGACGATCCCGCGCTGACCGTGCGCCTGGAGGGCCCTGAAGCAGTGCTGCCACCGCTGCGGGTGGTGCTGGATTCCTCATTGCGCGCGCTGGGCCCGGCCAAAGTGCGGGAGGGCGGGGCGCCTACGTTGTACCTGCATGCGCCCCACGTGGCCGCCTCGAGCCTGACGGGGGCCGAGTTCGCCCCCGTGGCGGTGGATGCCCAAGGGCGCCCGGATTTGCCGGCCGTCTTGGCGCTGCTGGCCGAGCGCGGCATCAATGAAGTGCAGGTCGAGGCCGGGGCACAACTGGGCGGCGCGTGGTTGCGAGCCGGCCTGGTCGACGAACTGCTGCTCTACCAGGCCCCCCAGCTGTTAGGCGATGCCGCCAGGCCATTGCTGAGCGGCCTGGGCATCGAGGCGATGTCGCAGGCGGTGCAGCTGGAGTTGCGCGACGTGCGCCAGGTCGGCACGGATCTGCGCCTGCTCCTGCGCCCGCGGTAAGCCGCGCCCAGCTTCGGCTCGGGCGTGCCGGCCGAGGTGGCGCCGCGCAGGCGTCAGGGGCCGTCGCGACGGGGCAGCCGAGGCTGCGGATTCGCCCCCGGCTCGTGCAGGTCCCTCTCCGGCCGGCGCTCACGTCGCCCCATTGCCGACGGCAGCGATATGCAACATCCCGGTCCTGCGGCCAGCCCGGGCGACCCTGCCTGATAGAATGCGCGAGCCGGTTCGCCGGCATCTTACAAACGTCTTCAGGGCGGGGTGCAATTCCCCACCGGCGGTAGGTGTCATCGGCCCAGGCCGAACACGAGCCCGCGAGCGCTTCCGGCCTGGTGCCGGCAGGTCAGCAGATCCGGTCCGATGCCGGAGCCGACGGTCATAGTCCGGATGAAAGAAGACGGCCATCGCGCGAGCCCAGGCGGTCGTGCGTGTGCCTGTTGGCCTTGTGGCGTTTTTCGCTCATCCATTGCGGGAAACGACATGCACCGATTCAACCAGATCACTTCGCGCCGCCTCCGTCCGGAGGTGTGCTGATGTTCACCGGGATTATCGAGGGCGTCGGCCGCCTGGCCGTGCGACAGGCCCAGGGCGGAGACGTGCGCTTTTCATTCGAAGTCGGCACGCTGCCCTTCGAGCAGGTCCAGCTCGGCGAAAGCATCGCGGTCAATGGCGTCTGCCTGACCGTGGTTGATTTCGACCATCACAGTTTCCAGGCCGACGCGTCGAACGAGACGCTCGCACTGACCACGCTTGGCCAATTGGCGAAGGGCGCCACGCTCAACCTGGAACGTGCGATGCGACCGACCGACCGGCTCGGTGGCCACATGGTCAGCGGTCACGTGGATGGTGTCGGGCGCGTGCTGTCGGTGCACGAAGATGCGCGCGCGCAGCGTTGGCGCTTCGCCGCGCCGGCCGCGCTGCTCAAGTACATCGCCCGCAAAGGCTCGATCTGCGTGGATGGCGTCAGCTTGACCGTCAACGAGGTCGATGCCGAGGGCTTCGAAGTAGCGCTGATCCCGCACACCGTCGCGCAGACGCGCTTTGCCCAGACAACGGTGGGCGATGCGGTGAACCTGGAGATCGACCTGGTGGCCCGCTATGTCGAACGACTGCTGGGCGCGCGGGAGGCGACGGCATGAACTTCGCTCCCGTTCCCGAGCTGCTCGAGGAAATCCGTGCCGGCCGCATGGTGGTCATCGTCGATGACGAAGATCGTGAAAACGAAGGCGACCTGATCATGGCCGCCGAGCTGGTCAAGCCGTCGGACATCAATTTCATGGTTACCCACGGCCGCGGCCTGGTGTGCTTGCCCCTGACGCGCGAGCGGGCCGGCCAGTTGGGCCTGGCACCGATGGTGCGGGCCAATACCGCCCAGTTCCAGACCAACTTCACGGTCTCCATCGAGGCGGCCGAAGGGGTCACCACCGGCATCTCGGCCTACGACCGGGCCCATACCATCCGCACCGCGGTCAAGCCGGACGCGCGCCCCGAAGACCTGCACCAGCCAGGCCACATTTTTCCGCTGATCGCCCAGCCGGGCGGGGTGCTGACCCGCGCCGGCCATACCGAGGCAGGCGCCGACCTGGCCATGCTGGCGGGACTGGAGCCGGCGGCGGTGCTGGTGGAAATCCTCAACCCCGACGGCAGCATGGCCCGCCGACCGGAGCTGGAAGTGTTCGCCCGCGAGCACGGCCTGAAAATGGGCTCGATTGCCGACCTGATCGCCTATCGACTGGCCACCGAGCACACCGTCGAGCGCGTGGACGAACGCGAGATCGAGACTGAATTCGGTCCGTTCCGGCTGGTCACCTATCGGGATCGGATCGCCCACGACCTGCATTTCGCCCTGGTGCGGGGCACCCCGGAGGCCGCCACGCCCACGCTGGTGCGCGTGCAGGTCGAAAATCCGCTGGCCGACCTGCTGCACTGGCGTCGCGACGATTTCGGGGTGGCTTCCACTGATGCGCTGCGTGCGATTGCCGCGCAGGGCCAGGGCGTGATGGTCGTCCTGTCGGCGCCGCGCGATGGCGACGCCTTGCTGGCACGACTGCGTCGGCAGGCCCCCCCGCAGGTGCCGGGCAAGGACAAGGACGTGGGCCAGTGGCGTCGCAATGGCGCCGGCGCGCAGATCCTGGCCGACCTGGGACTGGGCAAGCTGCGCGTGCTGGGTACGCCGCGTCGCCAGATCGGCCTGGCCGGCTATGGGCTGGAGATCGTCGAGACGGTCGAGCCGGGCGCGCACTGAAGCAGCCCATTCATCGCCAGGCGGTCCGCCGCGGCCGCCTCGCGCTAAACTGACCCACCTTTCGCACCCCCGCAGCACATGACCCATTACGAAGGCGACCTGCGCGTCACCGACAATGCGCGCTTTGCGATCATCGCCAGCCGCTGGAACGCCCGCATCACCGACGTGCTGGTGGCCGGTGCGCGGCAGAGCCTGGCCGGCAACGGTATCGGCGAAGACGCCATCGACGTGGTGCGCGTGCCCGGCGCCTGGGAATTGCCGCTGGTCGCCGCGCGGCTTGCCGCCTCGGGCCGGCACGTGGCGATCATTGCGCTGGGGTGCGTGATCCGTGGCGATACCCGCCATTACGAACATGTGTCCGACGGTTGTGCCGAGGGCCTGATGCGCGTGCAGCTGGATTACCGCCTGCCGGTGCTCAATGGGGTGCTGGCGGTCGAGCGCATCGAGGATGCCGAGGCCCGCGCCGGTGGCAGCCACGGCAACAAGGGCGAGGAGGCCGCCTTGGCGGCCCTGGAAATGGTCAACCTGGTGGAGCAACTGCCATGAACAATCCCACTGGGAACCGCCCGACGGGCCACAAGCCCAACGGTCATCGCCCGCAGCGCCGCGACGGCGTCGATCCGGTATTGCGCTCGCGCGCGCGGCGGCGTGCGCTGCAGGCGGTGTACGCGTGGCAAATCTCCGGCGGCAACGCCAAGCAGGTGATCGCCCAGTTCGCCCACGAGCAGGCGCACGAGATCGCCGACCTGGCCTATTTCGAAGCGCTGGTGGAAGGCGTGCTGGTCCATCGCGGTGAACTCGACCAAGCCCTGGTCGTGTATCTGGACCGCACTGTCGAAGAAGTCGATGCCATCGAGCGCGCCGTGCTGCGCCTGGCCGCCTACGAACTGCTGCACCGGCCCGACGTGCCGTATCGCGTCGTCATCAACGAAGCGATCGAGACCGCCAAGCGCTTCGGTTCCGAGCACGGCCACACTTACGTGAACGGTGTACTCGACCGGGCCGCGGTGGACTGGCGCAAGGTCGAATCCGGCCACTGAGCCGACGGCGGCCGCGCGCGTGCCCGAGTTCTCCTTGATCGACCGGCTCCGCGCCCGGGTGAGGGCGCGCGACGACGTGCCCCTGGGCATCGGAGACGATGCCGCACTGCTGCAACCGCCGCTGGGCGAACAACTGGTCATCACGGCAGATACGTTGAATGCCGGCGTGCACTTTCCTGTCGAGACGGCCCCGGCCGACATCGGCTGGAAGACCCTGGCGGTCAATCTGTCCGACCTGGCCGCGATGGGTGCGCAACCGCGCTGGTGCACGCTGTCGCTATCGTTGCCTGACGAGGATGCCGACTGGCTGGATGCATTCGCCGACGGCTTCTTTGCATTGGCCGATGCGCACGGCGTGGCCCTGGTCGGCGGCGATACCACGCGCGGCCCGTTGTCACTGTCGGTCACTGCGATCGGCAGCGTGCCGTCCGGTGCGGCGCTGCGCCGACAGGATGCGCGGGTCGGCGATGAGATATGGGTCACCGGCACGCCGGGCGAGGCGGCCGCGGCCTTGGCGCTGTGGCGAGCCGGCGAACTCGACGTGACCGGTGTTTGCGCGGACCCGGTGCGCGAAATATTGCGCCAGCGCCTGCTGCGCCCGGCACCACGGGTCCAGGCAGGCCTGCGCCTGCGCGGTTTGGCCCACGCCTGCGTGGACGTATCGGATGGGTTGTTGGCCGACCTGGGCCATGTTTGCGCGCGCAGCGGCCTGGGCGCCGAGTTGCGCCTGGAGGCGTTGCCGATGCCGTTGACCTTGCGTGGCTTTGCATTGGCGCAAGTGCGGCCGTGGCAGTTCGCCGGGGGCGACGACTACGAGCTGTGTTTTACCGCCGCACCGGCCGATCGCGAAAGCGTGGCGCAGGCGCTGGCCTTTGCCGGCATCGAGGGCACGACCATCGGCCGCGTGGTGGCCGGCGATCGGGTGACGGTGCTCGATGCGATGGGCCAACCGTGGCAGCCGCCGCGCAGCGGGTATCAACACTTCGCCTGAGCGCGTGCGCGGCGACCTCGCGGCGGTGGTTCGATGAGCGGTCGTTACGCTGAATTTACGCGCTGACCGCGTGGGCGACATAGCGACTTTACGGGCCCGGCGACCAGACTTTTGCGATCGGCGGAACGCTTCCGCCCTGGATCGCAACCCCATGTACTCCAAGTTTGCAGCGGCCCGCCGCCGGCCCTTGTCGCGTGCCGCCTCGATGTGGTGTTTGAGCCTTTCCCTCGCCGTGCCGCTGGCCCACGCCGATGCGTTGTCCGGCAACCTCGCGCTGACCAGCGACTACGTGTGGCGCGGCACCACCCAGACCCAGGGCGATTTCGCCGCCCAGGCCGGCCTCAAGTGGGCGGCCGACAACGGCTTGTACGCCGCGGCCTGGGGCTCCAACGTCGAGTTCGCGCCCGAGACGCATGCCAGCAGCGAGCTGGACCTGGTGCTGGGCTGGAGCGGCGCACTCGCCAGTGACTGGGCGCTGGACGCCAACCTGACCCACTACCGCTATCCGTCCACGACCGTCGAGCTGGACTGGACCGAACTCAACGGCACCCTGACCTGGAAGCAGAACTACTGGCTGCAACTGGGCTGGTCCGACGAGGTGATGGCCAGCGACGCCCACGGCACCTATGCACAGCTCGGTGGGCGCCTGCCGCTGGGCGAGCGCTGCCGCGTCGAGGCCGCGCTGGGCCACTACTGGCTCGATGACGTCTACGGCGACAGCTACACCCACGGTCAGGTCGGCGTGGTGTGGGCGATAGCGTCGCCACTGGAACTGCGCCTGACCGCGCACGACACCGACCACGCTGCAGAACGCCTGTTTCCCGGCCTGGCCGGATCACGCGCGGAAGCAGCGCTGCAAGCTTCCTTCTGAGGAGAAACGACTATGCCTGCCTGGCTTGCCTTCGTCTGTGGGCTCGCGGTGATCACCACCGCCGCCTATCTGCTCTACGTCGTGTTGCGTCCCGAAGACTTCTGATGCGAGTTCGCCACCGTGACTGAAACCATTCTCCTGTTTGCCACCGCCATCGCGCTGGCTTGGCCGCTCGGCCTTTATCTCGCCCGCGTGATGCGGTGTACGCCGATGCGCGGCGACACCGTGTTCGGTTTGATCGAAAAGCCGATCTATTCGCTGCTCGGCACCCGTCCGCGGCGCGGCATGAGCTGGCGTGGCTACGCGCTGGCTTTCCTGGTCAGTAACCTGGTAGTGGGCGTGCTGGCCTGGATCGTGTTCATGACCCAGGCGTGGTTGCCGTTCAATCCCGACCACATCGCGAACCTGCGTTGGGACACTGCGCTGCACACCGTGGTCTCGTTCCTGACCAACACCAACCAGCAGCACTATTCCGGGCAGGCGCAGTTGTCGTATCTGTCGCAGATGACCGCCATCGTGGGCTTGCAGATGGTCACGCCGATGATGGGCCTGGCGCTGGTGGTGGCGACGTTGCGTGCGCTGTCGGGCGGACGCGCAAAGCTGGCGGCGGTCGGCGGACCCCAGCCTGCCGATGCCGCCGCAGACGCTGCACCCGCCGTGGGATCGAGCGTCGTCGATGTCGGCAACTACTGGGCCGATGTGGTGCGTCCTACCGTGCGGTTCCTGCTGCCGCTGTGCCTGGTGTGGACCCTGTTGCTGACCTGGCAAGGGGTCCCATCGACGCTGGCGGCCGGTGCGGTCGCCACGCCCCTCGACGCCAGCGCCGGCATGGCCGAGCAGAAGATCCCGGTCGGCCCGGTGGCGGCGATGGTGGCCATCAAGCAACTCGGCTCCAACGGCGGCGGTTGGTATGGCCCCAACAGCGCCACCCCGCTGGAAAATCCCACACCGTTGTCCAATTTCATCGAGCTGCTGGGGATCATCATCATCCCGATGAGCGTGGTCTTCATGGTGGGCGCCTTCATCGGTCGCCGCCGATTCACCGCGCTGGTGTTCGGCTGCATGCTGGCGATGTCGGCGCTGTCCATGGCGGCTTCGCTATGGTCTGAAGGCCACTCGGCCAGCAGCGCCAGCGCCGCGTTGATGGAGGGTAAGGAAGTGCGGCTCGGCGTGGATGCATCGGCGTTGTGGTCCTCGCTCACCACCCAGGTAAACAACGGCTCGGTCAATGCGATGCATGATTCGCTCGCACCGCTGACCGGTGCGGTGGCCATGGTCAACATGCTGGTCAACGCGATCTGGGGTGGCGTGGGCTGCGGCTTGCAGCAGTTCATCGTCTACCTGTTGCTGAGCGTGTTCCTGGCCGGCTTGATGACCGGCCGCACGCCGGAATTGTTCGGGCGCAAGATCGAAGCCGGTGAAGTGCGCTTGCTGGCGCTGCTGGTGTTGTTGCAACCGCTCGTGCTGCTCGGTTTCACCGCGCTCACGCTGGCACTGCCGCAGTTCACCGGAAATTCCAATCCGGGCTTCCACGGCATCAGCCAGGTGTTCTACGAGTACACCTCGGCGTTCGCCAACAATGGCTCCGGTTTCGAAGGGCTGGGTGATGCCACCCATTGGTGGAACCTGACCTGCGCGCTGGTGTTGGCGCTAGGCCGTTACCCGGCATTGATCGTGCCGCTGATCGTCGCCGCGCGCATGGCCGGCAAGCGCCAGGCGCCGGAGTCTTCGGGCAGTTTGAAGATCGAGACGCCCACCTTTGCCCTGACCCTGATTGCCGTCGTGCTGGTGCTCACCGTGCTGCAGTTCATGCCGGCGCTGGTGCTGGGCCCGATCGCCGACCACCTTTCCACGGCTGGCCTTTCCTCTGCCGGGCTATCCACTTCCGGCCTATCCACGGCGGGCGCAACAGCGCTTTCAACCATCGCAAGCCAGTCGCTGGCCGTATCTTGAAGGACATTCCATGAGTACCGTTCCCACCCTCGAGAAGCGCCAGCGCGCGCCGGTCGCGCTGTTCGATGCCGCTTCGCTACGCGCGGCCCTGCGCGATGCCTTCGTCAAACTTTCACCGAGACATCTGTGGCGCAGCCCGGTGATGGCCGTGGTGATGGTCGGCACCGTGCTGTCGGCGCTGATCACCCTCGCCGGACAGGGGCCGTCGGCATTTGGCTGGGCAGTGACGACGATCCTGTTCGTCACCGTGCTGTTCGGCAATTTTGCCGAAGCCTTTGCCGAGGCACGTGGCCGTGGCCAGGCCGCCTCGCTGCGGCGTGCCCGCAAGGACCTGATGGCCCGTCGCGTGGACAACGACCTGGGCGGGCGCCAGACCCATGTGCCGGCCTCGGAACTGCGCCCGGGCGACTACGTGATCGTCTCCGAAGGCGAGTTCGTGCCCGCCGACGGCGAGATCGTGCGCGGGGTTGCAACCATCAACGAGGCCGCGGTGACCGGTGAATCGGCGCCGGTGCTGCGCGAGGCCGGCACCGACCGCAGCGGCGTGATCGGTGGCACCCGCGTGCTGTCCGATGAGATCGTGTTCAAGGTCACCGCCGAGCCGGGACACAGCTTCCTGGACCGCATGATCGCGCTGGTCGAGGGCGCCAATCGCCAGAAGACGCCCAACGAGATCGCGCTGACCCTGCTGCTGGCGGCCATGACATTGACGTTCCTGATCGTGGTGGCGACGCTGCCGGCGATCGCCGGTTTCGTCGGCGTCACGCTGGATCCGTTGTTGCTGATTGCGTTGCTGGTCTGCCTGATCCCGACCACCATCGGCGGCCTGCTGCCGGCGATCGGCATTGCCGGCATGAACCGCGCGCTGGCCGCCAACGTGCTGGCCAAGTCGGGCAAGGCGGTGGAAGTGGCCGGTGACGTGGACGTGCTGCTGCTCGACAAGACCGGCACGATCACCCATGGCGACCGCCAGGCCACCGCATTCCATCCGCTGGCGGGCATCGACCGCGAGCAACTGCGTGACGCCGCGATGCTGGCTTCGCTGGCCGATCCCACGCCGGAAGGCAAGTCGATCGTGCGCCTGGCACGCGAGCAGGGCGCATTGCCGCAGGAACCGGCACAGGCGCATTTCATCGCCTTTACCGCACAGACCCGCATGTCCGGCGTGGACGTGGCGGGCCGCCGGATCCGCAAGGGCGCCAGCGATGCCATCACCGACTGGGTGCAGGGCGACGGTGGCATCGTCAGCCCGGAACTGGCCGGGCGCGTGGCCGAAGTCGCACGTGGCGGCGCCACGCCGCTGGTGGTGGCCGAAGGCCGACACGTGCTCGGCGTGGTCGAGCTCTCGGACGTGGTCAAGCACGGCATCAAGGAGAAATTCGCCCGCTTGCGCGCGATGGGCATCCGCACGGTGATGATCACCGGCGACAATCCGCTCACCGCCGCGGCGATCGCCGCCGAAGCCGGGGTCGACGACTACATCGCGCAGGCCCGCCCCGAGGACAAACTGGCCCGCATCCGCGCCGAGCAGGCCGGCGGACGACTGGTCGCGATGGTCGGCGACGGCACCAACGATGCGCCCGCACTCGCGCAGGCTGATGTCGGCCTGGCGATGAATTCGGGCACGCAGGCCGCCAAGGAAGCCGGCAACATGGTCGACCTGGATTCGGACCCGGCCAAATTGCTGGCGGTGGTCGAAGTGGGCAAACAGCAGCTGATCACCCGGGGCGCGTTGACGACTTTTTCGTTGGCCAATGACGTGTCCAAGTACTTTGCGATCCTGCCGGCGCTGTTTGCCGCGGCGATCCCCTCGATGGCCGCGCTCAACGTGATGCACCTGTCCAGCCCGCGCAACGCCGTGCTGGCGGCGCTGGTGTTCAACGCCATCATCATCCCGGCGTTGATCCCGCTGGCCCTGCGTGGCGTGCGCTTCCGTCCCGCCGGGGCGACGGTGCTGCTGCGGCGAAACATGCTCATGTACGGCTTGGGTGGTGTGCTGCTGCCGTTTGTCGGCATCAAGTTGATCGACCTGTTCATCGCCGCCGCGTTCGGCCACTGAGGTTTCATCATGAAAAAAAACAGAAACACTCCTGCTTCGATCGCCACCCAACCCAACGGCACCTCGAGCAGCCTGTACGACGGAGGGGTCTGGCGCGGCTCGCTGGCCTTGGCCCTGGTCTCGTTGCTCGGCTTCGGCCTGGCCTATTCGCTGGCCGGCACGTGGGTCGCCGGCACCGCGTTCCCGGCGCAGGCCAAGGGCTCGCTGCTGCGGGAGGGCGAACGAGTGATCGGTTCGGCACTGGTCGCACAGCCGTTCACCGACGCCCGCTACTTCCAGCCCCGCCCCTCGGCCGCCCACTACGATCCCATGGCCGCGGCCGGCAGCAACCAGGCGCGATCCAATCCCGAGCTTATCCAGCGGATAGAAGCCCGCCGCGTGGAGGTGGCCGCGCGCGAAGGCATCGATCCGGCGAGCGTGCCGTCCGAGCTGTTGACGCAGTCCGGCAGCGGCATGGATCCGCACCTGGGCCCGGCGGCGGCCGCCCTGCAGGTGCGTCGCGTCGCCGCAGCGCGTGGCTTGCCAGAGGCGCGCGTGGCCGCATTGCTGGCCCGGCAAGTGCAGCCTCGCCAATACGGCGTGCTCGGCGCCCCACGGGTCAACGTGCTGGCACTGAACCTGGCCCTGGACCGACTGCCGTGAGCGAAGCGCTCGCGGCAGTGAGGGTCGCTGCGCGACAATCGCCGCCATGAGCGACGCACGCACGCAACAGGCCGATGCCCTGATCGGTGAACTGCAGCGCGAACACGGCGGGCGCCTCACCGTGTTCCTCGGTGCGGCGCCGGGCGTCGGCAAGACCTATGCGATGCTTTCGCGCGCCCGCGAACGGCTGCGACAAGGCGCCGACGTGGTGGCCGCCATCGTCGAGACGCACGGCCGGGCCGAAACCGCCGCGCTGCTCGACGGCATGCCGGTATTGGCGCGCAAGCGGCTCGAATATCGCGGGCGCACGCTTGAGGAACTGGACCTGGACGCCGTGCTGGAACGGCGTCCGCAGCTCGCGCTGGTCGACGAGCTGGCCCACCGCAATGCACCGGGCAGTCGTCACGAACGACGCTGCCAGGATGTGAGCGAACTGCTGGACGCCGGCATCGACGTCTACACCACGGTCAACATCCAGCACCTGGAAAGCCTCAACGACGTCGTGCTGCGCATTACCGGCGTGCGGGTGACCGAGACCGTGCCCGATGCGGTATTCGACCGCCTGCGCGACATCGTGCTGGTCGACCTGCCGCCGCGTGAACTGATCGAACGTCTGCAGCAGGGCAAGGTCTACCTGCCCGAACAGGCCACGCAGGCGCTGCAGGCCTTCTTCTCGCCCTCCAACCTGGCCGCGCTGCGCGAGCTGGCCATGCAGACCGCCGCCGACCGCGTCGACAGCGACCTGCGCGAAAGCCAGCTGGCCCGCGGCATGCCGGGAACCACCGCGCTGCGGCGTCGTGTCGTGGTGGCCATCGACGGACGCGGCAGCTCCGACTATCTGGTGCGCGTGGCACGGCGATTGTCCGAGCGTCGTGACGCCCCCTGGACGGTGGTGACGGTGCAGACGCGAACCACCATGGAGGCGGCCTGGCAGCTGGAAATCGACCGCGCGTTCGCACTGGCACGCCGGCTCGGCGGCGACGCGGTGCTGTTGCAGGGCGGCAACGTCGCCGACGCGCTGCTGGATTTCGCTGCGCAAAGCGGTGCCTCCACCCTGGTGCTTGGCCGTACCCGCGAACGCCCGTTGGCGCGTATGTTCAATCGCACGCTTACCCAGCGGTTGCTGCAGCGTGGTGCGCATTACGAATTGGTCATCGTCAGTTCGGCCGATGCCCGCGCGCGCTCGCGTCGACAATGGCGCCAGCCGATGCGCTGGCTGCGCCGCTACGACCTGGCTTACGCACTGGTGGCCGCTGCCGCGGCGGTCGCGGTGGCATGGCTGCTGCAGCGCTGGACCGATATCGATGATCTGTCGATGGTGTTCATCGTCGCGGTAGTGCTGGTGGCCTCGCGCACGCGCATGGTGGCTGCGGTATTGGCCGCATTGCTCAGCTTCCTGGCCTACAACTTCTTCTTCATCGCACCGCGCTTCACCTTCAATATCAGCGCGCGGCAGGGCGTGGTGACGGTCTGCCTGTTCCTGATCGCCGCGCTGGTCGCCGGTCGACTGGCTTCGCGCCTGCGCGCGCAGGTGTTGGCGCTGCGCACCGCCAACACCCACGCCAATGCGTTGCAGGCGCTGGCGCGCCAACTCAGTACCGCCGCCGACCTGGGCGCGGTGGTCGAGGCTGGCCGCCGCGCGCTGGCGCAGGCCCTCGGGGTGGAAGTGTGGGTGCGCCTGGACCGCCGCCAGAGCGAAGGCGGCCCTGCGCCGGAGTCGCTGGATCACAGCGCCGCCGACTGGACCCAACGCCATGGCCAACCGGCCGGGCGCTTCACCGATACGCTGGCCGGTGCGCAATGGTGGTGCCTGCCGGTGCGCCACGAGGGCGGCACGTTGGGCGTGGTGGCGTTGCGATTCGATGCCGCTGTGCAGCGTCCCGGCCTGGAACAACGCCGGCTGGCAGAGGCCATGGCCGAGGACATCGGGCAGGCGGCCCTGCGCACGCGCCTGGTAGCCGACCTGGAAAGCGCGCGCATCGCCGGCGAGACCGAACGCCTGCGTTCGGCCCTGCTGTCATCGGTATCGCACGACCTGCGTTCGCCGCTCGCCTCGATGATCGGATCGGCCTCGAGCTTGGCCAGCTATGGCGATGCGATGGATGCGCAGGATCGGCGCAGCCTGTTGGACACGATCCAGCTCGAAGGCGAGCGTCTGGACCGTTACATCCAGAACCTGCTCGACATGACCCGCCTCGGCCACGCCGGGCTCAGCCTCAACCGCGACTGGATCGGCGTGGACGAGCTCATCGGTTCGGCCGCTCGGCGACTGCAGCGCTATCAGCCGGGCGTGACGTTGCGCCTGGACCTGGCCCCGAACCTGGCCCCGATCTGGGTGCACCCGGCGCTGGTGGAGCAGGCGATCTTCAACGTGCTTGAGAACGCCGCCAAGTTTTCGCCGCCGGGAGAGCCGGTGACGATAGCGGCGGCACTGCAGGATGGCGCGCTGCGCATCGACATCAGCGACCGCGGCCCCGGCATTCCGGAGGACGAGCGCGTACGCATCTTCGACATGTTCTACAGCGTCGAACGCGGTGATCGCGGACGCCATGGAACCGGCCTGGGCCTGACGATCTGCCAGGGCATGATCGGCGCACATGGCGGCAGCGTGGTCGCCTTGCCCGGCCTGGATGGCCGCGGCACCACGCTACGCATTACCCTGCCGCTGCTGGAGCCTCCGCCCAGCCCCCGCGGCCCGCGCCCATCGAGCGATTGAACGTGTCCACCGAAGCCGCCATCGCCCCGCCGCCGCGCGTGCTCATCGTCGACGACGAGCCGCAGATACGGCGCTTCCTGGAAATAAGCCTGCGCGCGCAGGGCTACCGGGTGTCCCAGGCGGGCAACGCAGCCGACGGGTTGGCCGAGCTCGCCAGCCACGGCGCCGACCTGGTCGTGCTGGACATCGGCCTGCCCGATCGCGATGGCCACGAAGTGCTGCGCGAACTGCGCCAATGGTCGGCGGTGCCGGTGATCATGTTGACCGTGCGCGCGGGCGAAGCGGAAAAGGTCGCCGCGCTCGATGCGGGCGCGAATGACTACGTGACCAAGCCATTCGGTGTGCAGGAACTGATGGCGCGCATCCGCGTGCTGTTGCGCCAGTCCGGGGGTGCGACGCCGGAAGAAATCGTATTCGACGACGGCCACCTGCACGTCAACCTGGCGCTGCGCGAAGTGACTTTCGATGGCGAGCCGACCGGGCTCAGCCGCAAGGAATACGCACTGCTGGCCCTGTTGCTGCGCCATGCCGGACGCGTGGTGACCCAACCGCAGCTGCTACGCGAGCTCTGGGGGCCCACCCACGAGCACGACACCCACTACCTGCGGATCCTGGTCGGCAAACTGCGCCAGAAGTTGCACGACGATGCGGTCGCACCGCGCTACATCGCCACCGAACCGGGGGTGGGCCTGCGGTTTGTCGGCCAGTCGCGCGCCACTGGCTGAGCGGTTTTGATCTTCGGTCGTTCGCAACCCTCGTGCGGGCGTGTTCCCCGGCGCCGCGCAGACACGCGCAGTCCCTACCCAGGGTTCCCAGGTAGCACCTTGCCCGGATTAAGGATCCCGTCCGGATCCAGCGCCGCCTTGATCGCACGCATCGTCGCCAGCGTGGCCGCGTTGAAGGCCTGGCTCATGAAGTCGCGCTTGGCCACGCCAATACCGTGCTCGCCGGACAGCGTGCCTTCCAACGACAGCACCAGCGCAAACACGCGCGGCAACACGGCGCGCGCGCGCAGGGTTTCCGCCGCGTCCTGGTCGTCGTACATGATGTTGACGTGCAGGTTGCCGTTGCCGGCGTGGCCAAACACCACGATGGGCAGTCCGCTTTCCAGGGCCATCGCTTCGACACCGGCCACCAGCTCGGGAATGCGTGAAACCGGCACCACCACGTCTTCGTTGATCTTGCCGGGCTTGATCGTGCGCAACGCCGGAGACAGTGCCTTGCGTGCGGCCCACAGGCGATCGCGCGCCACGCCATCGGCGGCCACGTCCAGGGCCAGCAGCCCATCGCCTTCGGCCGCCGTGGCCAATGCCTGCAGCGCGTAGGGCAAGGTGTCTTCGTCGCCATCGGCTTCAATGAGCAGCATCGCGCCGGCCTCCGGCACGTCGCTGCCGTTCTGGCGCAGCAACGCAATCGCGTGGCGGTCCATGAATTCCAGCATGGCCGGCACCATGGGCTGCGCCATCACCCGCGACACCGCCGCCGCGGCGCTGCCGGCATCGCGATACAACACGCGCAACCCGGCCTGCGCCCGCGGCCGCGGCGCCAACTTCAAGGTGGCCTCGACGATCAAGGCGAGCGTGCCCTCGCTGCCCACGATGAGATGGGTCAGGTCGTAGCCGGTGGCGTCCTTGGTATAGGCGCCACCGCAGCGGATGATCTCGCCCGTTCCGGTCACCGCGACCAGCCCCAGCACGTTGTCGCGACTGGCCCCGTACTTCACCGCGCGTGGCCCGCCGGCATTGGTGGCCAGGTTGCCGCCGATGCTGCACATCGCGGCACTGGAAGGATCCGGCGGCCAGAACAACCCGTGCGGCATCAGCGCCTGCTGCAGGTCGCCATTGAGCACGCCCGGTTCGACCACCACGCAACGATCGGCCGCGCGGATGTCCACGATGCGATTCATGCGCGACAGCGAGACCACCACGCCCCCGGCGAACGGCACGGCGGCCCCGGTGGTGGCAGTGCCGGCACCGCGCGCGACCACCGCCACGTGATGTGCCCGGCAAGCTCGCACCACGGCGGCGACCTCGCCGGCGTTGCGCGGAAAGGCGACTGCGTCGGGCATCGCCCATCGCCGCGAATCGTCCTCGCCATGGCGTCGGCGCGTGGCCTCGTCGGTGCGCCAGCCGTCCTCGCCCAGCAGGCGGGACAGGGCATCGTTCAATGCGGCGGGCAGGGAATCAGGCATCCGCGCATTGTAGGCGCGCGCCCAGGCCGATCGTGGTGGTGTCGGTCACGCAGGCACGGCGAGATCCGTCCACGCTCGCTGGGACGCCACAAAGGTCAGTCGTACGGCGGCATGGGGCGAGAACGTGGGCACTCAGGCCTCGTCGGCGCGAAAGGCATCGACAATCCAGTGCAGGCGGGGCGGTTCACCCTCGGCTTCCACCACGTCGAAACGGCAAGGCAGTGACGCCCACTGCGGATGCGCCGCCAGGAACAGCTGCGCGGCGATGACCAGCTTTCGGCGCTTGCGCAGATCCACCGAAGCGGCGCCGCCACCGAACGCGGCATTGCGGCGATAGCGGACTTCCACGAACACCAGCACGTCGCCATCGCGCATCACCAGGTCGAGCTCGCCGGCGCGGAATCCCGCATTGGCATCGACCGGGCTGAGGCCGACGGCCATCAGATGGTGGCGCGCGAGCGCTTCCACGGCGGCACCGCGCGAACGCCGGTCCGGGCTGCGACCGGCGCGATGGGTGGGCTGCCCGTCCATGGGCGATACGCTCGCCGCGCTCAGCGGTTGCTGGCCACCGGCATCGCCCGACCGCCACTGAAGGTCGACCAGGCGGGACTGCGCAGCACGTTACCGAAACCATCCAGGTACAGCGTGCCGGTGGCGCCGCGCAGGCCGCCTTCGGCGCCACTGGCCAGCGGCTCCAGGAAGGCGGTGATCAACCAGGCGTCGTAACCGAATGCGAACAGGCGCGTGGCCGGGCCGCGGGCGGTCGGCAGCGTAGTGGCCAACGTGGCAGCGCTGGGCAGACCGGCTACGCCGGTGCTGGTCCAGCGCTCGGCCGGAAAGGCGATGCCATCCAGCACGGTGTCTTCCTCGGGCTTGCCGGTACCCAGCACGAGCAACGAGGTGCCCACCCGCGGTTTGCCTGCCAGGCCGGCGAGCGCCAATTGCGGGGCCAGGGCGCGGGCCGTGGGCCCACGGACCGCGAGGAAGACCGAATCGGCGGCCGCGTAGCTGCGTAACTGCGCCGACACATCACCTGGCGCTTCGGCAACGCTCATGCTGCCGGCGACCTTGCCGCCGCGCTGCTCCATGCGTTCGCGAAAAGCCTGCGAGGCGCGGCGGCCGTTGTCGTCTCCGCTGGCCACGATCAGGGAGTTGCGCTGGCCATGTTGCAACAGGAACTCGGCGGCCATGATGCCGTCGTCTTCCGGTGCCAGCGAGAAGCCCGCGCTGCCTGCCGGCGGTTGGCGCGAATCGACCGGGCGGTTCAACGCCAGCACCGGCACCTTCAGGTCCGGCCGTGAGAACAGCGCACTGACCTCGTCGCGTCCCAGCGGGCCGACCACGTAGTCGGCACCCGAGGCGACCGCACGCTCGTAAGCGGCGTTGGCGCCGCCCGCGGTGCCGGCGGTATCGAGGAATTCGATCTGCGGGCGCTGGCGCGATTCGGCGTAGTAGCCGGCCAACAAGCCATCGCGCACCGGCGCGGCCGCCGTGGCCAGGTTGCCAGTCAACGGCAGCAGCACGGCCAGCTTGAGCGGTGGGCGGTAACCATCGCGGTCGGCGGGTGCGCGCTTGCTGGTGTCGAAGCTCACCTGCGCACGGTCGAAGGGACGTGGCAGGGGCAGGCCGCGATTGAGCAATGCGCGACCGGCGAAGTTGTAGAGCGGATCGCCGGCCGGTAGCGCCGTGGCACCGCCGCGCAGGGTGTTGTCGTCCAGCGAGGCCAGCAGGCGCATCACCTCGCGCTGGTTGTCGCTGCGGGCCTGGCCGGTCAGCCCGGTATCGGCGCGGCTGCGCTCGCCGGCCGCCTCCCAGGCATTGCCGTTGGCTTCCAGGGCCTTGCCGCGGGCCAGGTGCCAACGCGCCAGATACGGCGGCGACAACCCCGGCGGTGGGGTGCTGCCCAACAGTTGCAGTGCTTGCG
>DASWQJ010000217.1:0-24887 GCA_036403795.1 Stenotrophomonas sp. | reverse complement strand
GCGCGGCGGTGACGTTCTGCGTGCCGACGGTTTCCACGGCATGCACGCCGGCGTCGTGGACGATCTTCAACTGTTCGTCGAGCGAGGCGACGTTGCGCAGCGTGTACATCTGCACCGCGATGGGTGCGTCCGTGCCGCTGGCAGCGTGGGCGGAGCCGGGCAGGGCGGCGAAGAACAGCAGCGCGCTGAACGGAAGCGCGGTAGCGGCCATCTTGCGTGTGGGTGTGCTCATCAGGGTGTGCTCCCGGGGTTCAGTCGATGGGGGTCCAGGCGCGTGACCTGGCCGAGGTGATGACGCGATCGACGATCAGCGCCGAGCGCAGCCCGTCGTCGAAGGTCGGCAGCCCTTCCGGCCGCTCGCCCGCGATGGCGCGATAGGTGTCGGCGACAAAGGCCTCGAAACAGTCGCCGTATCCTTGCGCATGGCCGGCCGGCAAGACCGAGAGCCGGCGCTGTTCGGCACTGCCGGCACCCGGCCCGCGCACGAAGATTTGCTCGCGCTGGTCGGGCAGGCCGATCCACAGGCGTTCGCTGTCTTCCTGGTTGAAGGCCACGCTGGCCTTGGCACCGTCGATCTCGAACCAAAGCCTATTGCGGCGTCCTGCCGAGACCTGGCTGACCGTCAACGACGCCAGGGTGCCGGCGGCGGTCTTGAACATGGCCGCGGCCACGTCCTCGCTCGTTACCGGCTGCAGGCCACCGCCGGCGGCCGGCGTGGTGAAGCTTTGCCCGGTGACGGCGCCGCGCTCGGCGATGACGGTGGCGAAGGCGGCGCTGACGTCGACGAAGCGCTCGCCGCCCACCCATTCCACCAGGTCGCACCAGTGCGAGCCAATGTCGGCGAATACGCGCGAGGCGCCGCCCAGTGCCGGGTCGACGCGCCAGTTGTTGCTGGCCGGGTCCAGCAACCAGTCCTGCAGGTAGCTGCCGTGGATCAGGCGTAGCGGCCCCAGGTCACCTTGCGCGATGCGCGCGCGTGCTTCGCGCACCACCGGGTGATAGCGGTAGACGAAAGGCACCGTGGCCACCAGCCCGGTGGAAGCGGCCAGCGACGCCAGCGCCTGGGCGTCTTCCAAGGTGGTGGCCAACGGCTTTTCGCAGATCACATGCTTGCCGGCCTGCAGCGCCGCCTGCGCCATGGGCCGGTGCAAATGATTGGGCGTGCACACGTGCACGACCTGCACCTGCGGATCGGCAATGACTTCTTCCATGTCGCGATAGGCGCGCGGCACCTCCCAGGCCTGCGCGACTTCGCGCGCCCGTTGCGGCGACGACGCGGCCACGCCGCGGACGGTGGCCCCGGCCAGCAATGCCGCGCGACGATGCACCGCACCGATCATGCCGGTGCCCACGATGGCGACGCCAAGCTTGTTCATCGGATGGCCTCTCAGGGCGTGGAGGGCACGACGGCGGCCGCCGGCCGATCGCGGAACAGCAACACGAAGGCGATCAGCACGACCAGTGCGACGCCCGCCGGGAACAGCCAGATCTGCTGCCAGTCCCGGCCCGCCGCCGTGGTGTAGTGCTCCACGACCGCGCCGGACAGGAAAGTGCCGATCAACATGCCCACGCCATACGTGGCCAGGGTGATGAACCCCTGTGCGCTGCTGCGCGCGTCGGGCCCGGCATGGGCATCGGTATAGATCTGGCCGGTGACGAAGAAGAAGTCGTAGCAGATGCCATGCAGCACGATGCCGATCACCAGCAACGAAAAGCCGTTGCCGGCATCGCCAAAGGCAAACATGCCGTAGCGCACGACCCAGGCCGCCATGCCCACCGCCAGCATGGTCTTGACGCCCAGTCGCACGAACAGGAACGGCATGGCCAGCATCAGCAGCACTTCGGACACCTGTCCCAGCGATTGCAGGCCGGCCGCACCGCGCACGCCCAGGTCGTTGAGGTAGGGGTTGGTGAAGTTGTAGTAGAACGCCAGCGGGATGCAGATGGCGATCGAGGACAGGAAGAACACCAGGTAAGACCGCGACTTGAGCAGGCGCAGCGAGTCCAGTCCCAGGATCTGCCCCAGCCTGGCGTTGCGTTGCTGCGCCAGCGGCGGCGTATGCGGAAGGGTGAAGGCATACAGGCCCAACGCCAGTGATGCCATCGCTGCCATGCGGAAGGTCATCTCAAGGCGATGCGCCTGTTCCCAACCCAGCCAGCCGATGAGCACGCCGGCCACGATCCAGCCGATGCTGCCGGCCACGCGCACGGGCGGGAACTGCTTTTCAGGCGATCGCATGTGCCGCATTGCGACGCTGTTGACCAGCGCCAGCGTGGGCATGAACAGCAGCATGTAGCCCATGACGCAGGCGAAGAACGTGTCGAAGGTGGTCGCCGTGGACGCCATCCACATCAGCGCCGCGCCCGCCAGGTGCAGCACCGCCAGGATGCGCTGCGCCGCGAAGTAGCGATCCGCCACCAGGCCCACCAGGAAGGGGGCGACAATGGCGCCGACGGACTGGCTCAGGAACGCCGTCGCGACCTGGCTGGCACTGGCCTGCAACGGGCCCTGCACCAGGTACGTCCCCAGGGTCACGAACCACGCGCCCCAGATGAAGAACTGAAGGAACATCATCGCGCTCAGGCGCGACATGGTGTGCGTCATGACTTCCCCTCCCAGGGCAGCGTTGGTTCAAATCCCCATCAGGCGACGCAGCGACTCCGGATCGGCGCCGCTGTCGGCAAAATCGTCGAAGGCGCGCTCGGTCACGCGAATGATGTGGTCGCGTACGAAGGCGGCACCTTCGCGCGCGCCGTCTTCCGGATGCTTCAGGCAGCACTCCCACTCCACCACGGCCCAGCCGGGGAAGTCGTACTGCGCGAACTTGGAAAAGATCGCCCTGAAGTCGATCTGGCCATCGCCCAGCGAACGGAATCGGCCTGGGCGATCGATCCAGTTTTCGTAGCCGCCATAGACGCCACTGCGTGCGCTTGCGCGATATTCGGCATCCTTGACGTGGAAGATGCCGATGCGGTCGTGATACCGGTCAATGAAGCCCAGGTAGTCCATCTGCTGCAACAGCAGGTGGCTGGGGTCGTACAGGATCTTGGCACGCCGGTGGTGGCCGACCACGTCGAGGAAGCGTTCGAAGGTGGCGCCGTCGTGCAGGTCTTCGCCGGGGTGGATCTCGTAGCACAGGTCCACGCCGCAGGCGTCGAAGGCCTCCAGGATGGGCTGCCAGCGGCGGCCGAGTTCGGCAAAGGCTTCTTCCACCAATCCGGGCGGACGTTGCGGCCAGGGATAGAAATAAGGCCAGGCCAATGCACCGGAGAACGTGGCATGCGCCGTGAGTCCCAGGCGCTGGCTGGCCTGGGCTGCCAGCATCAGCTGCTCGACGGCCCAGGCCTGGCGCGCGGCTGGATCGCCGCGTTTGTTCGGTGGCGCGAATCCGTCGAACAGACTGTCGTAGGCGGGATGGACGGCGACCAGCTGCCCTTGCAGGTGCGTGGACAGCTCGGTGATCTGGAGGCCGTGCCCAGCCAGCATGCCGGCGACGTCGTCGCAGTACGCCTGGCTCTGCGCGGCCTGGGAGAGATCGAACAGGTGCGGCGCGCTGGTGGGTATTTGTACGCCAGAATAGCCAAGGCCGGCGGCCCACTCGGCCAGCGTGTCCAATCGATCGAACGGAGGTTTGTCACCGATGAACTGCGCCAGGAACAGCGCTGGACCCTTGAGCGTTTTCAACGTGATTCGCCCTGATGCAATCGATTGCATTATCCTAGCATGGGCCTACCGCAAGACCCGTTGTGCACCGCACCGGGAAAAGAATCACTGACCCATGGCAACCATTTACGACATCGCAAGACACGTCGGCGTCTCGGCCGGCACGGTGTCGCGCGCGCTATCGCGGCCGGACAAAGTGCTGCCGGCCACGCGCACGCGCATCGAGCAGGCCGCCGCCGCGCTGGGCTATGTGCCCAACACCATCGCCAGGACGCTCAAGACCCAGCGCAGCGGCAAGATACTGGTGACGGTGCCGGACATCGCGAATCCTTTTTTTGCCCAGATCCTGCAGGGCGCCGAAGAGGCGGCACAGGCCGTCGGCTACGCCGTGCTGCTGGGGGATACCCAGCACCAGCCCGATCGCGAGGAACGCTATGCACAGATGCTTCGGCGCAATGAAGCCGATGGACTGATCGTGCTGGGGCACCGCCTCCCGCCGACGGCGCGCGCGATCGTCAAGCAATTGGGCATCACCGCGCCGGTGGTCAACGGGTGCGAGTTCGATCCGGCGTTGGGCATTCCCAGTGTCCATATCGACAATGCCGCTGCCGCGCGTACCGTGATGGAACATCTCTATGGATTGGGGCACGAGCGGATCGCCGTGGTGGGCGGCCCGCCCGACAATCCCCTGCATCGACAACGGCTGGAAGGGGCCAAGGCCGCGGGCAAGGCGCGTGGTCGCCTGCGCCAGCTGATGATCGCCCCGGGCGATTTTTCAGTGGAATCCGGCTATGCGGCGGCGAAGGAATTATTGAGCCGCGCCCCCGCGCCGACCGCGGCTTTCTGCTTCAGCGATCAGATGGCGCTGGGGGTCCTGGCCGCCTGTCGGGACTTGGGCATCGGCGTGCCGGACGACCTGTCGGTCGTAGGTTTCGACGACCTCGCCTCGTCTCGCTATCTGACCCCGCCGCTGACGACGATCCGGCAACCGATGCGCGAGATCGGCGTGCGCGCCGTCAACCTGCTGCTCGCGATCATCGAGCAAGTGGAAGTACCGCATCAGCAGACGCTGGATTTCAGCTTGATGCTGCGGGGGTCGACGGCTGCGCCCAGGACGTAGGTGGACGGTAGGGAGAAGTGGTAGTGCCGGCCCGGCAGCTTGTCTGCCCGCGCCTCGAAAACCGGCTATCACGCGACGATCGGCGATCGGTGGCTTCGGTCATGAGCGGATCATTTCGGAGCCCTGATGTCGCAGCGCATGCCGCGCTATCTGCCTACAACCTCGTCGCTTCGCACCCATCACTGGATGCGAAGCGTTGCAATGCTTGATGCGCCTCTCAGGTTGCATCCGGCACCTTGGTGACCGTGGGGGTTTCCCACTTGCCCTCCAGCAGTTCCGGCTTGGGCCAGTAATAGCGCATGAACATCACGAACGGTCCTTTCGGCGCCGGCAACCAGTTGGCCTCTTTATCCTTGCCGGGCGACTCGGCCTGCACGTAGAGGGTCAGTCCGCCGTCGGCATCCTTCTTCAATCCAGGCAGCATCGGCGAATTGATCAGATAGCGGTTGAGCGGGTTCTTGACCAGCAGTTGGCTGGGCAACTCATACATCGTGGCCGACCAGAATGCATTGACCGGCGGCAGCTGGTCCTTGGCAAAGCGCAATACGTACTTGCCCTTGCTGCCGTCCAGCGGCTGGCCCTCGGCGTCCTTGTCCAGGATGGGGTACATCGCCTCTTCGCGGGAGTTGGCGCCAATGCCCACCTGGGTGCCGGTGGCGCGTGCGAGGTAATCGTTCTTCAGGAAGTCGCGATTGCCGAACAGGGCATCGGTCTTGCCGCCCAGGGATGCGCGCTTGGCGTCGATCTGCTTCTGACCATCGGCCATGCCTTCGCTGAGTGCGGCCCGCAGTTCCGGTGAAAGCTGGCTGGGGTCGAAGGGCTTGCCGGCCTCGATGCCAATTTTCGCAAAGCGCTCCCGCAGGGCAACCTCGCTGGGGTGTGGCGGCTGCGCAAACTGCAGCAGGAACGCGAGCTGGCTGAAGAAATCCAATGAGGTGCGGTCTTCGGCCGGCGGTGTTGGCTTGATCCATTGCACGGGCGGCGCGGCGGGCGGCGCGGGACCCCCAGTGAAGGCCGATAGCGGTTGCACCTGGTAGCCAGACTGGATCTTCTTGACGTTGTCGAGGTCGCCCGGATTGAACAGCTGCGTGCGCCCCACCACGCTCACCAGGTCGGTCTCGGAGCGGATCACCTTGGTGATGCCCTTCGGTGCCTCGCCCTTCCAGCCGGGGCCCGCGATGAGGAAGCTGCCGCCGTCATTGCCGGTTGCGCGGCTGCCGATGTAATCGAAATTGAAGGTGTACAGGTCCATCAGCTGGAATACGAAATAGCGATCCTTCTCCATCTTTGGCACGGTGATGACCACCGGCTCGGCACGCAGGTCCAGCATGGCAAAGGAGTAGGGCGTGTCGGAGTTGGGGGTGACGAAGGCGGTGTCGTCCGGTGTGAACACGCGAGCGATGTTCAGCACGGAATTGAACGGGCCCTTGTACTGCGGGTTGCCTTTGTCGACGTTGAAGGCATACACGGTCTTGTAGGTGTCGACCATCGGCACGCCATAGAGGTAGGCGTCCCGGGCGATGGCCCTGGCCTCCTCGGGCGTCGGCGTGGTGCTGTCCTGCGATGCCGATGGGCGCTCGCTGTTGACGGCCGGCGGGCCTTCGGTACCCGTGTCCTGTGCTTCGCGATTGCGGCAGGCCGAGAGCGACGTGCAGCCGATGATGGCCAGGGCCAGCCAGAGGGACATCGCGGTGGGACGGACTCGATGGTCATGCATGGGTGGCTCCTCGGGATGCATCGTTGTTGGTGCGGTTGCCGAACGGGCGGATGGCATGGATGGAAACAACGAAAATCACAGATGCGCAGCTCGCGGATATCACCGCTGCAGGCGCAAGGACCCTTCAATGACCGTCATCTTTGACCGGCTGCAATGACGGCAGATTCCAGTCACCGCGGATGGCCGAAGGGCCGGGGCCGTAGACGCGCCCGACTGCGCTGTACGGACCGGCTGGCGCAGGCAACCAGTTGCTCTCCCTGTCCTTGCCCGGCGATGCATGTCCGACATAGAGGGTCAGGCCACCATCGGCGTCGTACTGAAGTCCGGAAGTGCGGTCGCCGATGGAGTACCGCTTCAGATCGTTGGCGTAGAGGAAGCGATCTGGCAGCGTGTAAAGCGTCACCGACCAGAAGAACTTGGCCGGCGGCAAGGCATCCTGGGTGAAGTGGATCTTCGATGGCTGGTTGCCGTCACCCACATAGCCGCCGTACCAGGCCTCGTCGATCGAGTTGCCATACAAGCCTTTTTCAGCGGCGATGGCGCGGGTCAGGTAGTCGTTCTTCAGGAACTCGCGCGAGCCGAAAAGCCCATTGGATGAGAGCGTCGTCTTGGCTTTCTCCGCCATGGTCGCCTTGGCATCTTCGATGCCGGCATCGATGGCCGCCAGGCGCGACGGGTCAAGCGTTGCGGCGTCGAACGGCAGTCCCGGACCGATGCCGATTTTGGCGAAGCGGTGCATCAGGTCGACTTCGCTCGAGTCCGGCGGCTGAGTGAACTGCAGCAGGAAGTTCAGATAGCCGATGAATTCGTGGGACTGCACCTTGCCGGCATCGTAGGGCGGGAAGCTGATGGATGCAGCCGGCGGTGGCGGCTGCTTGCCCAGGTAGGTACTCAGCGGCTGCAGCGTCATGCCAGCCTGCACGGCCTTGACCTGGGAGATGTCGCCGGGCCCGTTCAAGGCGGTGCGGGTGAGTGTCATCACCAGTGCGGTCTCGGAATGAAATACGTCCTGGATGCCCTCTGGTTTTTCCCCCTCCCATCCCGGCCCGGCGATGAGATAGCGGCCGGCCTCGTTGCCGGTGGCGCGCGAACCGATGTAGGCAAAGTTGAAGGTGAACAGGTCCACCCACTGCTGCACGTAATAGCGACCGTCCGGCACATTGGGAACGGTGACTACCCACGGTTCGGCCCTCAGGTCCAGCCAGGCCCACGAGTAGGGCGTGTCGTTGTTGGGGGTGACGACATCATGGTTTTCGGGCGTGTAAAGCTCGGCGTAATGCCGGAACTTGCCGAAGCCACCGACGTACTCAGGTGCCTTAGGGTTGGCCACTTGCTTGTATAGGGTGTTGTAGTTCTCCAGCATCGCGAAGGCATAGAGGTAGGCCTCCTTGGTGATGGCGCGAATCTCGGTGTTGTCTGCGGCGGCAGGGTGGGGTTGAGGCGTGCTCATCGGAGGCCTTGGTCGACTGGGGTGGAAGAGGATTCCTGGCGCTGACGGACCGTGACTACCCGGGTCGCGGCCAGTAGAGCGGCATCGCTTGAATGACGACACGCATGGATCGGACGGGTTGGATGAGCGGGGTAAGGCATGACGCCGAGACGGGGTGATTCATTTAGTGACACGACGGGGCAACTCGTTGCGGCACACGGGTCTGCCGGACCGACGTTCGATGCGGCAAGCGATTCCAAGCACTTTCTGATGCGTGCCGGGCGACGGCAAGCGAAGTTTCACGGGCTTTACTTAGGTATTTCTACCGAGGTCGCGACGCGCGGATAACGAACACCTGCCACGTGACTTATTGCCGCCTGCTCCCTGGCCGGGGCACGGGTCCGCGCTCAGACTGGGCGCGCGGCGGGAGGATTGCGAGTCGCTGGCGGTGAGGGAGGGCCAGTAGAACTACCTAGCCGACTTTGGGTGAACTACTGATGCCTTCTACTGACAGCGCAAGCAGACTTTGACTTCACTGGTCCAGCGGAGCGTGTTATGGCAGAGAAAGGGAAGCGCCCGAACATCCTGGTTATTTTCGGAGATGACATCGGGATTCCACAGGTCAGCGCCTATACGCGCGGGCTGATGGGATATCAGACGCCCAACATCGACCGGATCGCCAACGAAGGCGCGCTATTCACGGACTCCTATGGCCAGCAAAGCTGCACGGCGGGTCGCGCGTCCTTCATCCTCGGCCAGGAGCCGTTTCGCACCGGCCTGCTGACCATCGGCATGCCGGGTGATCCCCACGGCATTGCCGACTGGATGCCGACCATCGCCGACGTGATGAAGACCGCCGGGTATGCGACGGGCCAATTCGGCAAGAACCACCTGGGCGATCAGGATCAGCATTTGCCCACCAATCACGGCTTCGACGAGTTCTTCGGCAACCTCTACCACCTCAACGCCGAGGAGGAACCAGAAAGCTACTTCTATCCGAAGGATCCGGAGTTCAAGAAGAAGTACGGGCCGCGCGGCGTGATCCACTCCCATGCCGGTGGCACGATCGAAGATACCGGTCCGCTCAACAAGGCACGCATGCCTACCGTGGATGAGGAGTTTCTCGAGGCCGCCCAGGGGTTCATCGACAAGAGCGTGAAGGCCGACCAACCCTTCTTCGTGTGGTTCAACACCACACGCATGCATGTGTTCACCCATCTCAAGCCCGAGTCCGATGGCGTGACCGGAAAGGGCCTGCATGCCGATGGCATGGTCGAGCATGACGGGCACGTCGGCCAAATGCTTGATCAGCTGGACAAGCTTGGTATCGCCGACAACACCATCGTGCTGTACACCACCGACAACGGTGCGGAAATCGCGCTGTGGCCTGATGGCGCGATGACGCAGTTCCGTGGCGAGAAAGGCACTACCTGGGAAGGCGGCATGCGCATCCCGATGATGGTGCGCTGGCCCGGCGTCATCAAGCCTGGCACGGCCTATAACGACATCATTTCCTTGATCGACTGGTTCCCGACCTTGTGCGCCGCAGCCGGGGTTGATGACGTAGTGGGCAAGATGAAGACGGGTTTCAAGGCGGGCGACAAGACATTCAAGGTGCATTTGGATGGGCACGACTTCGGGCCGTACTTCCATGGTGAGGTCAAGGCGGGCCCGCGCCAGGCACTGTATTACTTTGACCAGGGCGGAAACCTCAACGCGTTGCGGTATGCGGACTGGAAAGTCAGTTTTGCCGTAGCCAGCCACGGGAACATTGCCACCGCCACGCGTGAAGTGACCTCATGGGCGATGATCGCGAATCTGCGGATGGATCCGTACGAGCGCGGGATGGACGAGGGCGGCGGCGCCACCAACTTCCTCGCACAGCAGATGTGGTTGCTGGTGCCGGTCCAAGGCCTGATCAAGCAGTTCTTCTCCGACTTCGGCGATTACCCCTACCAGTCGGGCAGCTCGCTCAATGCGGCCGGCATCAACTATGGGCTGCTGCAGCAGCAGGACGCATTGAAGCGGCTCAAAGAGCTGGAAACAATGCGCACCAACTGAAGATCGAATCGGTGTATCGCAATCACCTCACCCGGTTGGGCGCGAGCGGGGCGCCCGACGGGGTGAGTTGCCGGTAATTGGTTTCTGCGAATTGAGGAAGCAGTCGAGCCAAGGGTGCGGAGTCGCCGTTGTGCGGCCGCGTCCTCAGCGACGGTGGGCCGCGTCGTGGGCAGCAGGGTTGGGCGCAACCGCTCGGCGCATCCGCACCGCGCTGGGGGGAAGCCCGATGATTCGCTTGAATGCACGGCTGAAAGACGCTTCCGAATCGTAGCCCAGGCGTCCCGCGGCCACGGTGACCCGCATGCCGTCTTGTTCGATCCAGCGCCGTGCCTGGAACATCTTCACTTTCGCCACGTAACGCGCGGGGCTTTCGCCGACGGTGCGTGTAAAAGCTTCGGCGAAGCGAGAGCGCGAAGCGCCCATCAGCCCGGCCAGATCGGTGACGTTCCAGTCGCGCTCCGGCTCGGCATGGATCGCGGCGATCACCTTGCCGATCTTCGGGCAGTGCACCGCGGCCAGCCAGCCTGAGGAGTCGCCGCAGGCACATTCCACCCAGGCGCGGATGATGCTGGCGGCCAACACGTCGGCCAGCCTGGCCAGGATGCCGCAGGATCCGATCCGGTCCAGCGACGCCTCGCGCTCCATGGCCTCGAGCAGCGCCGGCACCGCGGGATCTCGCTTGGCCAGTTCGCCGGCCAGTATCTGCTCAGGCATCAAGGCCCGCAGGGGATGCAACGGGTCAAGGTTGAAACGCATCGTGCCGCAGAACAACGTGTCCAGCGCCAGGTCTTCGGATGGTGCGGGGGATGCGGGCCCATCGCCCGCGCCTTGCACCAGGAACAAATCGTCGGAGACCGCCGTGCGCGTGCAGTGGCTGATGGCCGTGGCGGCCACTTCTGGCGAACTGGCGAGCACGTGGGCCGTGCCGCGCGGTAGCAGCACCGCATCACCGGGCGCTAGCCGCTGCCAAGGCAGATCGCCGACCCGCAGCCACGCGCCGCCGCGTGCGACGAAATGGAATCGAGCCTCCCGCTGCGCCGGGAACGCCACTGCCCAGGGCGATTGGAATTGGCAGCGGCCATATTCCACGCCGTCCAGGCGCAGGCCAAGCAGCACCTGGGTGAGCATGTCGCCAGGGCCCTCGGTGGAGATAGGGCTGGAGGATTGAGCATGCATTGCGGGCATTCCGGCATGGAAACGCCCGGATCATACGCCTAACCTGCCGGTCCCCCCCGCCATTTGGTTCAACCGTGCGCCCTGCAGACCTTTCCGAAAGTCCCTCGCTCGCCGGCGGCGAGGAGGTAGGCGAACCTCGTTGGTTCGCCGTGTTTTCCTTGGCCTTGGGCGTATTCGGCCTGGTCACGGCCGAGTTCCTCCCGGCCAGCCTGCTGACCGCGATCGCCCAGGACCTGCGCATTACCGAGGGCGCGGCAGGCCAGAGCGTGACGGCCACCGCGCTGATCGCGGCCGTGGCCGCGCCTGCGGTGCCTTTGCTGCTGCGGCGCATGGATCGGCGTTACGTGATGTTCGCGTTTTCCGCGATGCTGTTGCTGTCCAACGCGCTGGCGGTGTTTGCACGCGACCTGCCCACGTTGTTGGCAGCGCGGGTGTTGCTCGGCATTGCGCTGGGCGGCTTCTGGGCGATGGCCGCGCCGCTCGCGATGCGGCTGGTGCCGCAGCCGCTGTTTCCCCGTGCCATGTCGCTGATCCTGACCGGCGTATCGGTGGCGACCGTGTGCGCCGCGCCGATCGGTGCCTGGATGGGCGCGACCTGGGGTTGGCGCAGTGCCTTCGCCGCCGCCAGCGTGATCGCGCTGGTCACCTTGTTGTTCCAAATGGCGACGCTACCGTCGCTGCGTCCGCGTGGCAGTAGCGATCTGCGCCAACTCGGCGCATTGCTGCGCCGGGCGCCGATCCGTGTGGTGCTGCTGGCCGTATTGCTGGTGATCTCGGGCCACTTCGCCGGCTTCACCTATGTGCGACCGCTGATGGAAAACATCACGCACCTGTCGGTGGCGTCGGTGTCGGGCGTATTGCTTGCCTATGGCGTTGGCGGCTTCTTCGGCAACCTGTTTGGCGGATGGTTGGCCGGGCGCAGCGAACGCCTGGCGATCGTATTCGGCGGCACCACGATCGCGTTTCTGGCTGCGGCACTGCTGGCGCGCGGCGATTCTGCCGTCGTTGCCGCCGTCGCGATCACGCTGTGGGGGTTTGCCTTCGGCGCGTTTCCGGTTGGTTTCCAGATCTGGATCGTGCGCGCGGCGCCGGACCAGGCCGAGGAGGCGAGCGGTTTGTTGGTCGCCGCGTTCCAGGTGGCGATCGCCAGTGGCGCCATCGGTGGCGGGGTGCTGGTGGATCGATTCGGTGCCCTCGGCGGGCCGATGTTCGCCGTGGTGGCGATGAGCCTGGGCGCGTTGCTTGCCTGGCGGCATGGACCGCGTGCGGGCGGCGCGGCGGTGACAGCCCGCGATGCACTGTAAAGCGCGCCGCGCCGCACAGCGCGCGCAGCCACGATAGACACGATCGCGAGCCAGTCGCATGACAGTTCATGTCTTGCAGCACTATCAACCAGGAGTTCCAACATGAGTTCACTTGCAGGAAAGGTCGCGCTCGTCACCGGGGGCAGCCGGGGCATAGGTGCCGCCATCGCGCGCACGCTGGCGGCACACGGCGCGGACGTCGCGATCACCTACGGCACATCTAGGGAAAAGGCGGAAACCGTTGCTGCCGGGATTCGCGCGCTGGGCCGGCGTGCGCAAGCCATCCACGCCGATGCGGTCGACGCGGCCCAGGTCGCCGCGGCGGTCGACAAGACGGCTGCCACGTTCGGTCGGCTGGATATCCTGGTCAACAACGCCGGCAATTTCCTGACCGGCACGATCGACCAGCTCACGCTGGAGGATTTCGAGCGCACGTTCTCGGTGAACGTACGCGCGGTGTTTGCGGCCACTGCGCAGGCGGTCAGGTACCTGCCCGACGGTGGGCGCATTGTCTCCATCGGCAGTTGCCTCGCACCCCGCACGGGACGTGCCGGCATCAGCCTGTATGCCGCCAGCAAATCGGCCTTGGTTGGCTTGACCAAGGGCGTGGCGCGTGACTTGGGCGCCCGCCGCATCACGGTCAACCTGGTGCAGCCCGGACCCACCGATACCGACATGAACCCGGCCGATGGTCCGCATGCGCCCTCCATGCTGGCGGGGCTGGCGATACCCGAGTACGGCCAACCCGAAGAGGTTGCCGCCACCGTGCTGCATTTGGTCGGCGATGGCGGACGCCACACGACCGGCGCGTTATTCGACGTGGACTGTGGGTTCAGTGCGTGAATGTCCACGAGGGATGGATCGGCCGCCCAGCATCCTTCGCACCGTCTGCGGCATTGATGCTCCTTGCGAAGGGCACCCGCCCGCGGGCGCCCACTGCGAGCCCGCAAGCGCTGCACCAGGGCCGATGGCCTGCCGTTGACCCTGTCTCCACGGCGATGGGGTGAACCTCGGGCCTACCCAGAGCGGAGAAGGCCCGATGGCCAACACACCCAACAGCGGCAATGATTGGACCGAAGAGGATCTGCGCGTGCTCGGCGAGCTGATCCAGGAGAACACACCCACTCGCGTGATCGGCTTGAAGCTTGGGCGCACCGAAGACGCCATACGCGACAAGGTGGCCGCGCTGGGATGGTCCCTGAAGCCGACTAACCAGGCCCCGCAGGGCTAGACGACGGGGATCGGTAGCCGCGCGTGCCGTGATCGACGTTCACCAGTTCCAGCGCATGCCGACTTTCCCGTTCCAGGCGGTCTCGTGCCCGTCGAAGGACCAGGTGTAGTCCAGGTCGGCGTACAGATATCCGGTGTCCGACACCTGCCAGGTGCCGCCGAGCCCGAGCTCTGCCCAAGTGTCGTCCAACCGGGCGGCGAAGGGGACATAACCGGTCTGGCTGGAGAATTCGGTCGTCGGCGTGCCTTCGAACTGGTGCCAGAGATTGCCGCGCAGCCATAGGTCGCGACGGCGCGAGATGCCTTGATCGTTGTCGCCTTCGTCGAGATGGTTGACGCGCAGTCCGAGGCGGCCGACCAGCGAGTCTCCATCGCTGTAATGGACGGTGGCAGACGGTTCGACGATGTCGTCGATCTCCACCCGCTGCCAGATGAGCTGCGCTTGCGGCTCCAGCCGCCACCCGACGAAGTCTGCGGCCGTGCGATCGCGTTGCGGGGCAAACGGCCAGCCCGCCTCCAGCGACAACAGCACGCCATCGCCGTGGGTGAAGCTGTCCGGCAACCGGGTCGAACGCGCGCGCAGGTCATACCAGGTGTACTGGCCGACCGCATCGAGATAGGCGCCACGCGCATTGAAGCCGGTCCAGTAGCCACCCACGGTGCGGGCGACGAACGCGTCCGAGCCCGCGTGGAAGTCGTAGTCCAACCAATGGTGGCGGACGTCTCCATCCCCCTTGCCGTACGCCAGGTAAGCACCCGCGTGGCGGTGGCTACGGTCGTCGTCGATGGCGCGGTACAGGTCCAGGCCAATCTGCAGTGCCTGGAAACGGTAGTCGAAGGAGGGGCCGGCATTGCCGTAGATGCCTTGGCGGCCACCATCGCGTTCGCCGTCGTGGGCGAGTGCCCGAACCCAAGCGCCGTTGACGCCGCGGCCGCCTGGCGCGAGATCCTCCCGGCCACGCAATAGCGATTCATCGCCCACGCGCTCGTGCAGGGTATCGACCAGTGCGCGGCCGTAGTTGGCCGCCATCACGGGCAAGGCAACTGCCAGCGACACCTCCTGGCGGAACGCCGGAACCCGCGGGGCAGGGGGCACGGGCGGAACCGGTGGCACGGGTGGGACAGGTGGGACAGGCGGATCATCGGGCGGAATTGGCGGGATCGGCGGGACAAGCGGATCGGGCGGGACCGGTGGGACTGGCGGAGGCGGAGGCGGCGGAGGCGGCGGCGGGCAGGGCGGCGAAGGCCCACCCGGCGTACTGCAGTCGATCACCGAGCGCAGATACCAGTTCTCCGGGCCGCTGGCGTCCACGCTGGCGCGGTACAGGAAATATTCGTAGGGACCGGCCACCACCGGGCCGGCGAGCGCAAAGGCGCCCGCCGCGGTCGTGCCGCCCGTGATCGCGTCGATGACCAGGATGCCGTTCGCGCGGGTGAACGCCCCCGTGCCGCCGGCCGGCTTGATCTGCAGCAGGCTCGCGCCGCTCGCGCTGCCCCCGTCGACAACCAACATGTCAGATGGCGAGCCATCGTCGCCAAGGAAAGTGTTGAGCGCGAGCGTGCCATCGCCCGCGTACGTCTGGACCGTCAATGTCTTGAAAACGCCGCCTACCGGTGCCGAAAAATCGATCACGCTCGGATCGTTGATGAGGTGGGTGATGTTGGAATTGCCAGTGAGGTTCCAGCGACTGTCGCGCAGCATGAGGTTGGAGACGCTGCCGGCAGCGGTCGTGGCCGCGCCCGTCACCACCGATTCCTGCACGAGGATGTCCGCCAGGCCTGGCGCGGCTGCGACACGGACGGGCGGATGGGCCGCTGCGGTCGCAATGCCCGCGATGCCTGCAATGCCCGCGGCGGCGGGCGCGATGGCCACGGCGGGATCGTCTGGCGGATCGGGCGGATCCGGGGTGAGGGGCAGGGGCAGGCTGGGTGAAACCAGCGGGGGCACCGGAAAGTCCGTCGTCGCGGCCACTGCGAGCCAGCGATCTGGCGCCGCAGGATCGGCGCCCTCGACGATGCTGCGCACCAAGGTCACCGCGCCGGGCCCAGCGACGCCGATCACCGGGCCGGAGGCGCTGCTCAGCCGGCTGGCGCTGAACGTGGCACTGGCCGGCGCCAACAGCGCGGTAGAAGGGTCGATATCGCCCACGACGAGCAGCGCGGACGCGCCTTGACCGGCGGCGGACACCTGCGACTGCTGGCCCGTGATCGTGCCGCCGGCATAGGCCACGGCCGCGTGCGCGCCGGCACCGCTGGTGGCCAGCGGAACCTGGTCGAGATCCACCCGACTATCGTGCTGGTAGGCCAACGCCGCGAAGGCGGCTCTACCGGTCGTTGTGACGTGACCGCCGACGCTGTGGATGGCCCCACCGCTGGTCGAGAACAGGCCGTGGGCGGCATTACCCACGGTTTCCACGCTCAGTGCATTGGCCTCTATCGTCGCCGCCGAGGGCTGGTGCCAGCGCTGTGCGACCGCGCCGAATGCGCCGTCTCCCACGGTGCGTACCTGTACTTGCTCGATGGCGACAAGCGCCGGCCCTTCGGGCGAGCTGACCGGCTCGGACAGCGCCCACAGTCCGTAGCTGCCCGATCCGAAGACTTCCACCGTTGAATTGTTTAGCGTGAGATAGCTATTGTCGGCGGCCGCACCACTGGATTGGCCGCCGCCAAAGGTCTGCACCGTCACGTTGCTGGCGTTCAAATGACCCCCGAGCCGGGCCGCCAGCGCGTGGGCTTCGGTACCGCCGCGGGTAATGATCGATCCGCCGTCGAGGCTCGTCGAGCCGGTGGGCCGGTCGGTGGTGACGCCGCGGGCGCGTTCGCCGAGTGTCCTGACCGTGATATCGGTACTGACGAGCGTCGAGTTGTCGGACCACAGGCCGATGGACTCGCCGCTGCCAGCGGTTTCCAGCGTGACGTTGTCCAGCGTCGCGACGACGCCGTAGCGCACGGCCAATGCCGCGCCGACTACATTCGCGCGCGTGGCGATCGTGCTGTCCTGGAGGTGGATCGTGGTGGCCGTGGGCGCACCGGCCAGGTTGTCGGCATAGAGGCCGTAGGTCGCGCTGACATAGGGCGAACGGTTCACGACCTGCGAACCGTTCGCCACCTCGATGCTGGCGCCCGCGACGGCCCAGATGCCCGCGCGCGACAGGTCGCCGGAGACGTCGATGGACGCATTGTCCAGGCGCACCCGCGATCCGACGTCGGTGGCGTAAATGCCGTAGTTGTGGCGACCCGTCGTCTGCACGGAGGTGCCTTCGTCCAGCAGCAGGCTGCCCCCTGTGTCCACGCGCGCGCCCAGCGAGGTCGAGGTGAGCGTGGAAGTGGTCGCGTTGGCGTTGGCCAGCAGCTGCGCGTTGCTGAGGTGGATGCTGCCGCCGGCACTGGCCCATGCCCCGGTGGCTCGCACCGAGCGCGCGCTGGTGGTCACCGTGCCGCTGCGAAACCCCACGACGCTGTTTGCGCCGTCCGCCAGCAGTCCGACGCCCACGGTGCCGAGCTGGTAATCGATGAGCACGCTGCTGTTGTCCAGCGCTACGCTGCCGCCGGTCCGCGCCAAGACGCCGCGCATGTTCAAGCTCGTAATCGCCGCATCGCCGCTGACCAGGCGGATGTCGACGCCGTCGCCGGTGATGGCCGCGGCGGTTTCCGCCATCAGGCCCCAGGTGCCGTTGCCCTGTCCGCCGACATTGAGGTTGAGGCGGGAATTGGACAAAGCGATGGCGGACTGGTTGCTGGCCGTGGCGCCATGCCAGTTATCGCGACGGATCGTGCCAGTCAGCACCAGATCGCTGCCATCCACCTGGATACGGCTGCCGGCGCCGGTGACCACGAAGCCTTGCAGCAGATTGCCTTCGGCACCGTTGGTGATGAAGCCGCCCGCTACATTGACGTTACCTCCGGCGCTCGCACGCGCGGCCGTGGTACCCGCGGCATTGAGCGAGATCGCGCTGCCGTCGGCCGTGATCACGCCCGTCTGCGATGCATTGAGCGCATTTCCGTTGCTGGCCGTGACCGTGATCGGCTGTCCGTTGGTGTGACATTGGCCCGTCGTCAACGTCACCGGCCCTGGCGCGCACACCGTTTGCGCGTGGGCACCGGACCAGAGGCAGGCCCCTACGCAAACCACTAATGGCCGCAGTACCAGCCGCACCTGCCGTCGCTTGCGATGGATAACGGGCATACGCAGTCTCCAACACGACCTTGGAACGCCGAAGCGACACGTGACGTCGCCTGCAAGACACGGCCATCACTGATCCCGGCAGCGGGGGGATCCGGTGATCCAACGACGGAGAAGCGCAGCCTGGCAGGCCGGCGTCGTAGGCGACGTTGCACAACTTCATATCGCGGCGCCTCGGCAATTCCACTGGCTTCTTGACCAGTAGTTCTACTGGCCGTCGGGAGGGCGGCGCGCCCGGGCCCTCTCCTCATGCGCTGCGGCCAGCCAGGTCCCGTTTTCCCCGCGCGGCCGAAGCGACCGACCCACCTAAGGCGAGCGTGGTGGATCCGCCTGGCGATGGCGCGCGCGGTCAGTCCGCTTTGTAAATAGTGGCCTGGCGCACCGCCAGCTTCCATTGGCCGCTGGCATCGCTCCAGATCTCGGTGGTGCGACGGCGCACCTGTTTGCCGGCAAAGCGTGCCTGGTTGACGGGGGTCAGGGTTTCTTCACCCATCAACACCACGTCGTGATCGCCGCGGGTTGCGCAGTACTCGATGGTGCGCTCCAGGGTGGTGTAGTCGATCTTGCCGGTGCGCAGGTTATTTTCCGCATCGGCCTTGCGCGCGATGGTGTTGAACGGATTGTTGACCACCGCATCGTTGTCGAAGACCGCGCCGAAGGCGGGCACGTCGTGCGACAGGATGGCCTTGTCCATGCGCTCGGTGGCGGCCAGCGCGGCGGCGATGCGCGGCGCTTTGCAGGCCTCGGCCACGGTGGGGTTGGCGGGCCGCCAGCTTGCGTGGGCGGGACAGGCGATGACCAGCATCAACACAGGTAGCAGGCAGGTCGCATGGAACATGGTGGACTCTTTGCGGGGGAGTGACGTTGGGACAACGCAGGTAACATGAGAAAGGGGCCTTCCCAGGGAAACTTACTTACGAGGTTGCTGCGCTGGATCACGTGACACGAAGTCCAGATTTCGGGCCAGGCAGGGTGGGTACTCACTTGGGCATCGCGGAACCGACGATGGATACGTGCCGGAGAGGCGGATGCTGGGGAGGTAATCCGGTAGCGGAACTCGACACTCCAACGGAATAGAGACACATGAGCCGTTTAGTCCTCGCTGTAGCCGCTTTCGCCCTCATGCTGGCGACCTCGCCCGTCGTGGCCCAGGACGTTTCGGAGGAAACTTCTGCACGGCTTCCTGACGTTGTCCTGCCACCGCCGCTCGCGCGAGTACTTCGTGACTATGAGCGCGCATGGCGCGCCGGAGACTCGGTGGCACTGGCCTCGCTGTTTGCCGAGGACGGCTTCGTGCTGCAAAGCCATCAGGCACCCATCCGAGGTCGGCAGGCCATCCAATCTGGCTATGAGGCAGGGTTCAAGGGCAAGGGGGGCGGCCCATTGCAGCTGCGCGCATTGGCCTTTGCCACGGAAAATACGGCCGGTTACATCATCGGTACGTACCGTTATGGCCAGTCAGGCGACGTGGGAAAGTTCACGCTCACGTTGCGGCGTGCGCCCGGCGCGCCGTGGCAGATATTCTCGGATATGGACAACCTGAGCGCGGCACAGCTGCGCCCGAGCCTGACGCCTGGGCCGGCCGATCGCGCCGAAGCGCGTTGATGTTGCAATCCTGGCAGGTCTTGCGAGGGTGTCCGACCCTTCGCCCGATGATCGTCCGGTCCGTGACCGGGATCGGGTTTGACACGCACTAAATCGATCTAAACTTCCCGTCATCGATCTGTCGGAGGGCGCAAGGCATGGCATTGGGCAAGCAGGGGATAGCGGCCGCACTGGCAGCCGCAATATCGTTCGGTGTCCTCGCGGCGCCGGTGGGTCAAGCCGCCACTGGCCAGCCGCTCTCCGGCAACCCCATTCTCCATGGCTGGTACGCCGACCCCGAGGCCGCGGTCTTCAACAAGACCTACTGGATCTATCCAACCTCCTCACTGCCGTACGCAGAGCAGATCGGCTTCGATGCATTCTCTTCGCCCGACCTGGTCCACTGGACCCGGCACCCCAACGTGCTGTCGATGGACGCGATCCCATGGGCCAAGCAGGCGCTGTGGGCACCGTCGGTGGTGGAAAACGGGGGCAAGTACTACTTCTTCTTTGCCGCCAATGATATCCAGAGCGATGCCGAGATCGGGGGCATCGGCGTGGCCGTCGCCGATCGGCCGGAGGGCCCGTACCGTGACCTGTTGGGCAAGCCGCTGATCGGGCAGTTCCACAATGGCGCACAGCCCATCGACCAGTTCGTGTTCAAGGACGACGATGGCGCCTGGTACATGATCTATGGGGGCTGGAAGCACGCCAACATCGTGCGCCTGAAAGACGACTTCACTGGCGTGCTGCCGATGGCCGACGGCACCGTGTACAAGGAGATCACGCCGGCGCCGGAGTACGTGGAAGGCTCGCTGATGTTCAAGCGCGATGGCCGCTACTATTACATGTGGTCGGAAGGCGGTTGGGGTCGGGCGGATTATTCGGTGGCTTATGCAATGGCTGATAAGCCGACCGGTCCGTTCAAGCGCATCGGCAAGGTGTTGCAGCAGGATCCGAAGATCGCAACAGGCGCTGGGCATCATTCGGTGATCCATGCGCCGGACGATGACAGTTGGTACATCGTGTATCACCGACGACCACTGGGGGATACCGGACGCGACCATCGCGTGGTGGCTATCGACCGGATGGTGTTTGATGAGCGGGGTTATATTCTGCCGGTGAAGATGACGGATGAAGGGGTAAGTGCCCATCCGGTGCGTTAGGGGTGCGCCGATGCGTGTAAGGCTGGCCCGACATAATTTTTCGGACAGCCGCGCTCCGTGAGCGTTGATCCAGCGCAGCTCGCATCGACGTTGAACAACGATGACACTGATTGGTGCGATCTCGGACGATGGTTGTTCGCTCAGCGGCGGCGTTGGCGACGCGTCGTTAGCTGCAAAAGACCGATGACGGAATCTCCCGGATAACTCTGACCAGAGCTCCAGCCCCACGGCGTATCACCGAGAGCCTCTCCGTGGCCTCATGAATTCGGCTGGTCGATCCAGCCGTTGATATCACATGAGGAGAAAGGAGGAATGGAAATGCGTGAGATTTCAGTCGAAGAGTGCAGCGCCGTGGGCGGTGGAGGATCTTTCGCCAATTACCTCGGTGGAGCGATTGGCGGTGCCGCGACAGGCGGTTCGCTTGGGGGCGCTTTGTTTGGGGCAAGAACGGGTGGAATGCTCGGCGCGGCTGCAGGACCTGTAGGTGTCGCCGCTGGGATTGGCGTCGGTGCTTTAGCCGGCATCATCTTTGCGCACTATCTGGATCAGTGAGGCCAGCATGCAGACTCTTTCGATGGAACAAGTTGAGATGGTCAGCGGTGGTCGTTCGACCGCTGGCCTGGGTGCCAGCATGCTTGCAGGCGGATTCAGTATAGGGGTGGCTGGAGCCGAGATCGGTGCAGTCCTCGGAACTGCGCTGTTCCCGGGCGCTGGCACGGTGGCTGGTGGGGCGGCAGGCGCTGCACTTGGCGCGACATTGGGTTCGGTTATCGGTGCGGTGGTTTATTTAAGCAAGTAGATTTGAGGCAAGTTCTCCAAGGTGCCTGGTCTGATGAGAAAGCTGATCTTTAGAGTGATGAGGTCCGTGTGTCTCTTCACCCTTGTTCTGTTTGTCATTCCAGGTGCCTTGGATTCTCCGCTCCGGACTGTGGCCTACGGTTTGGGCTGGGGAGGGGTGGTAGCTGCCAGCTGCTATGCATTTATCGTGATTGTGGAATGGCTTGCCCGGGTGTCCCAGAGAAGGCCCGATAATAAGGAAGGCTAGAGGACGGACGTAAGAGCGGATGGACTGACTACCCGTGGAAATCAGCGAGATGGATTCGACCCAGCTCGCGAGGAGCCCAACGATGCAAATGCACTTGCTCCCTATCGCCGTTGCCCTGCTGGGCTGCGGGTGCGGCCCGCGCAACGCGGCCGAGCCTTCGCAGGTGTCCGAAACGGAGCTGCCTGCAGAGCCACGAGCGCAAGCGCCACCGCAGACAGCGCCCGCGGCTAAGAACCCGCTCGACACTCCCCCGCCGACTGCCCGGGGGACCGCCTCCCCCGACGCGACGGCGAGCACCAAGGCGGACGACGCGCAGGGCATAGCCGAAGTCAATGCCTCGATCGACAGCAACCTGGGCGACCACGTGCGCTATCAATCGGTCATCCAGCACCTGCAGTCCGCGGTGGCGGCCGGGGACGCCGCCCAGGTCGCATCGCTGGCCCAGTATCCTTTTGTCGTGGAAATCGCAGGGAAAAGCGTCGAGTTGAAGAGCGAGAAGGAGTTCGTCGCCCGCTACCAGGATTTCATGACCCCGGATATCCGCGACGCCATCGTGCAGACCCGATATGCCGATTTGTTCGTCAACTACAAGGGTGTGATGTTTGGCCGCGGCCAGGCCTGGATCAACGGGATCTGCAGGGACGACAAGTGCAAGGCATTCGACGTGAAGCTGGTGACGCTGCAGCATGGGCCGGAGTGAGCGCGCTGGAGTCGGATGGCGACGCGAACGTCTACCGTGGCGCGAAAGCCGAAAGCGGATTCATGGGCTGCGCCGGGATTGGAGACATTCATCGAAATATCTCCAGCATCAGGAATGCACTTAGGCCAGGAAGCAGATGGTCTGGGGCGGCTGCTTCCTCGGGATATAGACGCTAAAAACGCTCCGACCCAGACCCGATGGTAGACAAGGTTGGTGGGAGCGCTTCGAGCGGCCGGGCCATTCGACCTCAACGCTGGCAAGTGCGAGTGGGTTATTACGGACGACGCTTCGCTTGCCGGTATTGGCGCTTGTCACCTCCGCGAGGGCCACTTGGATCAACATTGATGCAAATCCGACCTCCACAGATCGCCGCATCGGAGGCATTAAAGGCCCGTACGACAGGAATTGCATTCGTGTAGCGGTCCAACTCTTCTCGGGCGACCGCAAGTTCTCAGCGGTAGTAGCCCAACACTGCCCACCCAACCAACAGCACAAGCATCAATGTCGCACTTGTGGCGGTGAGCCATAGCCACACAGTTCTGCCTGCCATGCGCAACTGCGCAGAACTCTTCGAGACGGCGTTGTGATAATCGTCCGCTACGGAAAACATTGCATGCCTGGCTTCCGTCGCGATTTGGATACTGGCGCCGCTGACGATGCTATTAATGTCGCTGCGAAACCTTTCAACCGCCTGGTCTAGCGATAGCATCTTCTGGTTAAGAGATGCGTCCATTCGCGCCTCGCGTTGGGCCATCTCCGAACGAAGGATAAGAAGGGCCTTCACCGCGTCCTGCATCACTGTTTCTCCCCACTATTCATCATAATGCTGCCTCTGCCTCGGCGTGAACATGTGATTCATATCCGAGATAGAGTGCCCGGAGTGACGCGCGGCATAGGCTCATCCGGTAGCTGCCGATGCTCCAGAGTTCTTTGTTGAGAGGCCAGCTGATCTCCTAAGTGCGCCAGTCGTTGGCCCTCCAGTGACTGTGAGAACTCGACGGCGACCCGGTCCAGCGCTTCGCTACTCTCTTGCGCAACGAAGAACGGATCATATCCAGGTAATACTCACCGAATGACTCCCCTATGAGCGGAGAGGTCGATACCTGCTGCAAACGGTTTCGATCTTCTCGCTGAGTGGGCTGCTCTGTCTCGCGCAGGACCTGGGAAAGGTACGTTAGGTGGACAGAAGCCTGGGCTTGCGTCGGTTCAACAACCTGCTGAGTAGGGCGGAATAACGGCAGACTGGGATCCAAATGGAGCAGGCGTTCTGTGGTCCCATTTCGGTCGATGCTGAGATCTACCGTGCCATCTGGATGGTCGTTGCGCGTGAGGTTCGCATGGTCCACATTGCTCCAGGCACCTCCGACGTACGCCTTGCCGAGGCCGCTTCCGTCCATCACCACGAAATCGTTGCCGGATGCATAGAGGCGTGTCGACTGAGCGCGGGGGTGCCCCCGGCGATCAGGGATGTTGTAACCATATGCTCCCCCCTGGTCGAGGGCCTCGATCAACGCGGGCGCGTTCGACTTCTGGAGGAACAGCACCTTTACGGTCGTGTACTCGGAGCCCAGGTTGGGCCGGCCTCGGTTTTGATCGGTCTGATTGGGATTGATCAGGGGATCGCCCAATACGTTCCGCCAGGGCTGGCAAAGCGGACTATCCGCATGGGCGTTGCGCAACGCATTGAAGACTTCTGCGGCGTCGAGGGCGTGGCTAACACCACTTTCGACATAGTCCGCCCTGCCACCTCGGTTGTGCACGAAACCATTGACCGTGGCCCGGACGTCTTCGACGTTGTTGATCGTCCCGCGGTTGATGCCGTTGATAATCTCCGGGTAATAGCGGCGACCACCTTGGTTCTCGAGCTTCATTACCATCGTCGCCAAGACCGCCTGATTGTCCAGGCTCGAATTCTGGTAAAGCGCCGTCTCGCGGAGTTGGTTGACCCCACTGCCAGGGCGCATCAGCACGTTGACCTGCCTGGCGTCGAGGTTGTGGACATAGGTGATGCCGTCGTCAGCGGTGAGGAAGGCATCCAGGTGCGATTTGACGTTGGCGTCCATCGCTCTGCCATTCTGGGCATCGATTGTGCGGCCGTCGCGGCCCAGGTCGTTACCCGTCTGAGTCTGCTCGGCGCCCGTTAAAACCCAGTCCGGGTGCGTCGTACGTGCCCACACCTGAAAGGCCTCCACAAGCGACACAGCAACTTCGGGATGCTGGCCAAGATCCGTTTGCAAAGTGCCTATTGAATATCCGCTCTGGCCAACCGGATCCATCACGCCATTGCGGATGGTCCCTGCGAAGGACAGTTGATAGGACACGTTGCGTCCGCTATGGCCACCTTCGGATCCGATTCCCACCACGAAGTAGGCGAGTGCCTGAAGCTCCGAATCAGTCAGTTCTGCCACTGGCGGAGGGATGGTGGCCTCATCTTCCTGTGACATGAGCCTTCCTTATGTAAGCGGTCACTTTCCCACCAACGCTGTTCGGCATAACCCGATGTTGGTT
>DASWQJ010000216.1:0-1522 GCA_036403795.1 Stenotrophomonas sp. | reverse complement strand
GTGCACGGCCTCACGGTCGATGCGGGGTTTGCCGCCCTTGTAGACGCCCGCCTTCTTCGCCTCCGCGATGCCCTCAAGCTGGCGCTCACGCCGGAGGTTCGTCTCAAACTCCGCAAACACCCCGAGCATGTCGAGAAACGCCTTACCCGCCGCCGTGCTGGTGTCGATGGGCTGCTCGGTCGCCCTGAGATGCGCACCCCAGGGTTCACGCATGACCTTATGTCTAGCTGTTGATTGAGGAACGTGCTGGCCGTTTCCGGTTGGATGCAACCGGGGACGAGCAGCATGATCGAGGGCTTGGCAGCGTGCTTTACAGGGCTTGAGGATCCGCGCGAGACGCGCCGGTGCGATCATCAGCTCATCGACATCCTGGTGATCGCGGTCTGTGCGGTGATCGCCTGCGCTGAGAGCTGGGAGGACATCGCGCTCTATGGGCGCAGCAAGCAGGCCTGGCTGGAGACCTTTCTGGCCCTGCCGAATGGCATCCCCTCACATGACACCTTCCGGCGGGTGTTCATGCTGATCGACCCAGACGCATTCGAGGTGTGCTTTACCCGCTGGGTGCAGTCCTGGGCCCGTGGGGTCGCGCGCGAGGTGGTGGCCGTGGACGGCAAAACCGTCCGGCGCTCAGGCAGTCGCCGCCACGATCATGGGCCGCTGCACGTGGTCAGTGCTTGGGCAAGCGAACAGGGACTGGCGCTTGGCCAACGCGCCGTCGACGGCAAGTCGAATGAGATCGTCGCAATCCCGGAGTTGCTGGAGACCCTGCACCTGGAGGGCTGCATCGTGACGCTGGATGCGATGGGCTGTCAAAAGGACATCGCCGCGCAGATCCCGGCCAAGGGCGCCGACTACCTCCTGGTGCTCAAGGCCAATCACGGCCGCGCCTTTGTGGCTGTGCGCGAGCAGTTCGAGCGCACCTGCTTTGGCCGGGGATGCAAGGAGCGACCTGTGTTCGACGCCTTTGACGAGGGCCACGGTCGCTTGGTCCGCCGGCGCGTCTTCGTGGGCCCGGCGATCAAGGATCTCGAGCCTTTGCACGGCTGGCCTGACCTGAGGGCGGTTCTGGCGATCGAGACGATCCGGAGCGTCAACGGCCCCGGCCCGGTCGAGGCCGAGATCCGCTACTTCTTGACAAGTTGCAACGATGATCCCGCTGTCTTGGTCCGGGCGATCCGCCGGCACTGGAGTGTCGAGAATGCGCTACATTGGGTGCTGGACGTCACCTTCCGCGAGGATGACAGCCGGGTGCGCGACCGGACGGCTGCGCGCAACTTCGCCCTCCTTCGCAAGATTGCCCTCAACCTGGTCGCCCGGGACCGGGGCACGCAAACCAGCCTACGCGGCAGGCGCAAAAAAGCCGCCTGGAACGACGGCTACATGCTCCGGATCATCGCACACCAAGCTCATGCGTGAACCCTGGGCTTCAACCAGGCCTACAATGCTCGACGTCAGCGGGTCCTGAAGGGCCGATCACCGGAGAGGGTCGTCCACGAACGCCTTTCCGCTGCGCCCGAGCTCG
>DASWQJ010000215.1:0-7770 GCA_036403795.1 Stenotrophomonas sp. | reverse complement strand
AACAGAAGGGGGGCTACTCGGTCGCTATTGTCGCCGCAGGTGTATTTGGTTGGCTCGGCGAGAGTCGAGCCTGCGCTTCGTTGCCCGCATCTACCGGCATCCGGCGATGACAGTCGCCCATAAAAAAGCCCCGCCTTGCGGCGGGGCCCGGTCGGAGCTTCGGGGGAGGGAGAGAGGCTCCGACCGGTGGAGGTGCGCCGCGAGGCAAAGCCCCGCGACGCGGCTGGCTCAGTGACCGCCGGCGGCAGCGCCACCCGCGCCAGCACCGAACGGAGGCTTGGCCAGCCATAAAAACCCGATGATCGCCAGGAACGTCCACCCCAGCAGATAAAAGATGTCGTTGAAACCCATCTGCGACGCCTGGTGGTTGATCATGTTGTTGAGCACTGCCGCGCCCTGCTGCAGATCGCCATGGCCCAACGCCGTCACCTGGTCCTGCACGCCCGGCGAATACGTCGAGATGTGCTCGCTCAAGTGCGCATGGTGCTCCACCGTACGGCGCGACCACAGATACGTCGTGCCCGACGCGGCGAAGCTGCCGCCCAACGTGCGCAGGAACGTCGCCAGGCCCGAGCCCGACGCAATCTCCCGCCCATCCAGATCCGACAGCAGGATCTGCAGCACCGGCATGAAGAACAACGCCACGCCCACGCCCATCAACAACTGCACGCCCGCCACGTGGCGAAAATCCACCTGCAGATTGAAATTCGAGCGCATGAAGCTGGTGACCGCCAATACCAGGAACGCCACCGACGCCAACATGCGCAGATCGAATCGCGACGCGTACTTGCCCACGAACGGCGTCATCAACACCGGCAAGATACCGATCGGCGCCGTCGCCAGGCCCGCCCAGATCGCGGTATAGCCCATATCGCGCTGCAGCCACTGCGGGATCAACAACGACACGCTGAAGAACGCCGCGTAAGCGACCACCAACGCCATCGTGCCCGCGCGGAAGTTGCGATGCCGGAACAACCTGAGGTCGACGATCGGATCCTTGTCGGTCAGCTCCCAGATCACGAACACCACCAATGACACGGCAGCCACGCAAGCCAGCACGATGATCATGTTCGAATGGAACCAATCCTCGTCATTGCCCAGGTCCAGCACCAACTGCAATGCGCCCACGCCGATCACCAGCAGCGCCAGGCCCATGTAATCCATCTTGGGCCGCTCGGTATGTTCCGGCCGATTTCGCAACTGGCTGGCCACGATCGAGCTGGCCAGGATGCCCAGCGGCACATTGATCAGGAAGATCCATTCCCAGCTGTAGTTGTCGGTGATCCAACCGCCCAGGATCGGCCCGGCGATGGGGGCGACCACGGTGATCATCGCTAGCAGCGCCAGCGCTTGCCCACGTTTTTCGCGTGGGTAGATCGATACCAGCAACGACTGCGTGATCGGATACATCGGGCCGCACACAAAGCCCTGGATCGCGCGCGACACCACCAGCATGCCCATGCTCTGGGCCAGGCCACACAACAACGAGGCCACGGTGAAAGCCAGCGTGGACCACACGAACAACTTGGTCTCGCCAAAGCGCCGGCTCAAAAACCCGGTCAGCGGCAGCGCGATGGCCATGCTCACTGCGAACGAGGTGATCACCCACGTTGCCTGCTGCGAGCTGGCACCCAGGTTGCCGGCGATGGTCGGCAGCGACACGTTGGCGATCGTGGTGTCCAGCACCTGCATGAACGAGGCCATCGCCAGGCCTATCGTGCACAGCACCACGCTGGGCGGCTTGAAGCCGGCCGCCGCGGGGGCGGCCGGTGCACCCGGTACGCCGGGTGCGGCGGGAGCTTGCGCAGACATGATCGGTCAGCCTGCCTTGGCCTGGTTGGGCAAGTTGGCCTGGATGATGCGATGGATGTCCTCGTCGGCTTCCTGCAGCTGCTGCGCATAGACGTCGGTGTCGAACACCGCACCCTTCACCGGCTTGGCCGGCAGCACCGTGCCCTGCTGGTCATGCAGGTTGACCTTGACTTTCATCGACAGGCCAATGCGCAGCGGATTGTCATGCAGCTGCTTGGCATCCACGGCGATGCGCACCGGCACGCGCTGCACGATCTTGATCCAGTTGCCGCTGGCGTTTTGCGCCGGCAGCAGCGAGAACGCACTGCCCGTGCCCAGGCCCAGGCTGTCGATCTTGCCCTGGTAGGTCACGCCGCCGCCGTACAGGTCCGAGCGCAGCTCGACCGGCTGGCCCAGGCGCATGTGCTTGAGCTGGGTTTCCTTGAAGTTGGCTTCGATCCACACCTGCTCCAGCGGCACCACCGCCATCAGCGGGCTGCCGGGCTGCACGCGCTGGCCGACCTGCACCGAACGACGTGCCACATAACCGGACACCGGCGCGACGATCGCGCTGCGGGCATGGTTGAGGTGCGCCTGGCGCAGCTGCGCAGCAGCGGCCTGCACATCTGGCTGCGTCGCGATCACGGTGTCGTCCACCAGCGCGCGGCTGGTTTCGAACTGCTCGCGCGAACCGGCCACGGCCGCTTCGGCACTGGCCAGCTCATCGCGTGCGTGCGCGAGTTCTTCGTTGGAGATCGCGCCGGTAGCGGCGAGATCCTTGCGTCGTGCGAAGTCCGAACGCACGCGATCCAGCGCCACCTGGCGAGCGTTGAGCTCAGCCTGCGAGGCTTCGACGCTGCGGTACAGACCGCGCACCTGGCGCACGGTGCGGGCCAGGTTGGCCTCGGCCTGCTGCAGGGAGACTTCGGTATCGGCCGGATCCAGCTGCACCAGCAGCTGGCCGCGCTCCACGCGCATGCCGTCTTCGGCGCCGATGCTGACCACGGTGCCGGGCACCAGCGGAGTGATCTGCACCTGGTTGCCCTGCACGTAGGCGTCGTCGGTGTCTTCAAACCAACGGCCGTAGAGGAAGTACCAGGCCGCAACAGCGGCGAGCAGCACGATCAGCAGCGCGCCGACGATGCGAAGCAACTTGCCGCGCTTGCTGGGGGCGGCGGCGGGAGTGGTGGGGGTGGGCTGGCTCATGGGGAGGCTCTATCAGGAATTCGGGACGGCGGCGGTGTTGTTGGCGGCGGCGGGCACGGCGGCGTCTTGCGGTACGAAACCGCCGCCGAGCGCCTGGCGCAAACGCACCGAAGCAAGGATCTGGTTGGACTGCAGCGTGGCCATGCGTTCTTGCGCGATGAGCAACTGCTCTTCGACGCTCAGCACTTCCAGGAAGCTGCCGATGCCGGCGCGATAACGTTGCTGCGACAGGTCATAAGCCGCCTGCGCGGTGCCCAATGCCTCGGCCTGCGACTGTGCACGCTGCTCGAGCGAGCGCACCGCATTGACCTGGTCGGCCACCTCGTGCAGCGCGCCGACCACCTTCTGGTTGTAGTCGGCCACGGCCAGGTCGTAAGCAGCATCCTTGCCGGCCAGGTTGGCGCGCAGGCGGCCACCGTCGAAGATCGGCAGGCTGATGGCCGGGGCCAACACGCCAAACACCGAATCGCTCTTGAGCAACTGGCCGACGTCGCTGGCCACCACGCCGCCCAGCGCGGTGAGGTTGAGGCTGGGATAGAACTGGGTCTTGGCCGAACGGATCTGCTTGTCGGCCGATTCCACGCGCCAACGCGCGGCGACCACATCAGGACGGTGGCCAAGCAGCTCGCTGGGCAGCACGCTGGGCAATTGGGCAAGCAGCGGGCTGGGCAGGTTCGGACGCTCGATCTGCAGGCCACGATCCGGACCCTGGCCGACCAAGGCCGCCAACGCGTTGCGTGCCTCATCGATCTGTTGCTGGGCCGACTGCTGGCGCTGGCGCGCGGTGGGCACGCGGGCTTCGGCCTGGCGCAGTTGCAGGTCGCTGTCGATGCCGGCTTTGCGACGCTGGCTGGTCAGGTCGAGGGTCTTCTGCGCGCGGGCCATTTCTTCGTTGGCCACATCGAGCAGCTTCCACGCATACGCAAGCTGGGTGTAGGTCTGCGCGATCGCACCGGACAGATTGAGGCGCGCGGCCTGGGCATCGACTTCGGCGGCGCGGACGTCGCCCACGGCTGCTTCCCACGCGGCACGTTTGCCGCCCCACAGATCAATGCCGTAGCTGAAGTCGAGCACCACCTGGCCACTACCGGCGTAATGCCCGCCGGTTTCGTCGCCCACCATCGATTCCGGCAACTGCAAGCCGGTGTAGCCGCCGGACACCGACAGGCTGGGCTTGCGCTTGGCATCGGCCGCACCGGCCTGGGCCTGCGCCTGGCGCAGACGCGCGTCGGCCGCGGTCAGGCTCGGGCTGTTGTTGAGGCCCTCGGCAATGAGCGCGTCCAGCTGCGCATCGCCGAAGGCACGCCACCAGTCGGTGGCCGGCCAGTCGGCCGGGCTCAGGCCGGCGCGGCCCAGCGCCTGCTGGGATTGCAGCGAGGCCGGATCGGTGGGGCGATCCTGCGGGGCCAGCCCACGGCTGCTTGCGCAGGCCGCCAGGGCCAGGGCCAACGCGCCGATGGCCAGCGGGCGCAAGCGGCGGGCGGACGTCGAGAATTCAGACAAGGTGGGGGTCATGAGTGGTTGTTCAACGAATCGCGTACACGGGTCATCAAGGAAATGAGCTGGTCGCGCTCATCGGGAGTCAGGTCGCGCAAGGCGTAGTCCATCGCGTGGTCGCCCCGCACCTTCAACTGGATCCACATCTGCCGACCCTCGTCGGTCATGACGATCTGCAGTGCGCGGCGATCCTGGGCGTGCGGCTCGCGGCGCACGTAGCCCAGCGCTTCGAGCTTGTCGAGCAGGCGGGTCACCGCGCTGGGAGTCTGGTCCAGTGCCTGCGCCAACTCGTTGGCGGTGCAGGGCGAATGCAGCGACAGGACCTTGAGCCCCACGTAGTGGCTGAAGCCGAAGTCCGGCAGCACGCCCTTCATCTCGGCGTCCAGTTGGCGGACCAGCCCATCCCGCACCTGGCGCAGCAGCAGGCCAAAGCTGGGGGGATTGGGCAGGTTGTCGTTGAGGGTGGCGGAGGGGCAGTTCATAGGGGACGCATTCTCTTCCATCTGAAATATTTGTCAACGCAAATATCCTTCTTGCAATTAAATGCAGCGTTCTACCGGTGGGACAACCTGAATGGCTTAGCTGGGCTGCGATAGATCGCGGTCGCGGGCTTGGCCGTACGAAGCGCCCAGGCCAGGCCTGCATGGGGTGTCGGGCGCCGGGCCTTGGCCGGAGCGCAGGCTTGGGGCGGCGATTCGGCCTAGGGATCGCCGAGGCGGAATAACAACTGGACACGCGCTCCGGCCGGGCTGAGGCTGGCACGAACTGAGCCTTCCCTAGCAGGCGGCCTGGTGCCGGGGCTTCCGCCCCCAGGCGCCAGGCCCGTTGACGGGAAGCGGCTTGGCATCCCCGGCCGCATCCGGATAATCGAGCGCCTCGCCGCCGCATGTCGGCGCGCCTCTTCCTACAGGTAACACCGCCGCATGACCGACCTGACCCGCCCCACGTTCCACGGCTTCGAGCAGCTGCCGCTGCGTGAATACGCCGAGCGCGCCTATCTCGACTACTCCATGTACGTGGTGCTGGACCGCGCCCTGCCCTTCCTGGGCGACGGCCTGAAGCCGGTGCAGCGCCGGATCATCTACGCGATGAGCGAGCTGGGCTTGAACGCAGGTGCCAAGCCCAAGAAGTCCGCGCGCACCGTGGGCGACGTGATTGGCAAGTACCACCCCCATGGCGACAGCGCGTGCTACGAAGCGCTGGTGTTGATGGCACAGCCATTCTCCTATCGCTATCCGCTGATCGAAGGCCAGGGCAACTTCGGCTCGCCAGACGATCCCAAGTCGTTCGCGGCCATGCGCTATACCGAGTCCAAGCTCACCCCCATCGCCGAGGTGTTGCTGGGCGAGCTGGCCCAGGGCACGGTGGACTGGGCACCCAACTTCGACGGCACCATGGATGAGCCAACGTGGATGCCGGCGCGATTGCCGCACCTGCTGCTCAACGGCACCACGGGCATCGCGGTCGGCATGGCCACGGACGTGCCGCCGCACAACCTCAACGAAATCGTGAGCGCGTTGATCCGCCTGCTCGACGATCCGGACTGCACCGTGGCCGAGTTGTGCGAGCACGTGCGCGGCCCGGACTACCCGACCACCGCCGAGATCATCACCCCCATCGCCGATCTGCGGGCGATCTACGAGACCGGCCACGGCAGCGTGCGTGCGCGCGCGACCTTCCATAAGGAAGGCGCGAACGTGGTCGTCAACGCCCTGCCCTACCAGGTGTCGCCCGCCAAGGTGATCGAGCAGATCGCCCAGCAGATGCGCGCCAAGAAATTGCCCTGGGTGGAAGACGTCCGCGACGAATCCGACCACCAGAACCCGGTCCGCGTGGTGTTGGTGCCGCGCTCCAACCGCGTGGACGCCGATCAGTTGATGGGACATCTGTTCGCCACCACCGACCTGGAGCGCAGCTACCGCGTCAATCTCAATGTGATCGGCCTGGACGGCCGCCCGCAGGTCAAGAACCTGCGGCAGCTGCTGACCGAATGGCTCACCTTCCGCAGCGATACGGTTACCCGTCGCCTCAACCATCGCCTGCAGAAAGTCGAGCGGCGCATGCACCTGTTGGAAGGCCTGCTGGTCGCCTTCCTCAACCTGGATGAAGTGATCCGCATCATCCGCGCCGAAGACGAACCCAAGCCGGTGCTGATGGCGCGCTTCGCGCTGTCCGAAGAGCAGACCGAATACATCCTGGAAACGCGCCTGCGCCAACTGGCACGACTGGAAGAAATGAAGATCCGCGGCGAGCAGGACGCGTTGGCCAAGGAACGCGAGCAACTCGTCGCGATCCTGGGCAGCAAGACCAAGCTGCGCAAGTTGATCAAGGACGAGCTCACCGCAGACGCCAAGAAGTTCGGTGATGCCCGCCGCTCGCCGCTGGTCGAGCGCCATGCCGCGCAGGCCATCGACGAGACCGAACTGGTCCCCAGCGAACCGATGACCGTGGTGTTGTCGGAAAAGGGCTGGATCCGCGCGGCCAAGGGCCACGAAGTCGATCCAGCCACCATGTCCTATCGCGAAGGCGATGGTCCACTGGCAGCGGTTCGCACGCGCAGCACGCAGCAAGTGGCGTTCCTGGATTCGGAAGGTCGCAGCTATTCGGCGGCAGTGCATACATTGCCCTCGGCGCGTGGCAACGGCGAACCGATCACCGGCCGCTTCTCACCGGCCTCCGGCGCTTCGTTCCAGGCCCTGGCGAGCGGCGAGAACGACCATCGCTTCGTACTGGCCTCTTCGCACGGCTACGGCTTCGTGACGCGCTTCGAGAACCTGACCGGTCGCAACAAGGCCGGCAAGGCCATGCTCAACCTGACGACGGGTTCGCAAGTGCTGCGCCCGGCGGTGGTGGCGAACGTAGCGAGCGATCGCATCGTGGCGGTGACCAGTGCCGGCAACCTGTTGGCCATCCCCGCCGGTGAATTGCCCGAGCTGGACAAGGGCAAAGGCAACAAGATCATCGAGATCCCCAAGGCGAAGCTGTCCACCGAGCGTGTGGTGGCGGTAGCGGCGGTGGCGCCCGGCAACACGTTGCAGGTCCGCAGTGGGCAGCGGACGATGACTCTGTCGTTCAAGGATCTGGATGCGTATGTGGGGGCGAGGGCTACGCGCGGGCATTTGTTGCCGCGGGGGTGGCAGAAGGTGGATGGGTTAGATGTTGAGTGATGCTTTTTAGGGGCTTCCACGCCCTGCGGGCGCGGGTCACTTTTCTTTGCTTGTGCAAAGAAAAGTAACCAAAAGAAACACACTCCACAGCGCGAGCCGAAGCGATGAA
>DASWQJ010000214.1:0-7491 GCA_036403795.1 Stenotrophomonas sp. | reverse complement strand
CCAACTCGCAAGCCGCGATCCAAAAGCGCCAGCAAAAGGGAGAAAGCCGACATAACCCGGCCGCCCAAAGCGCGATCCAAAGCGCCCGGGAGAGGCCGTACGCCTCCTGCCCCAGATGGGAAAGACCCCTTTGTCAGGCTCATCGCCCGACTGCGAGGAAGCGCCACGTCGATGCGACGGCCCGGCGCAACCGTGGCGGTGGTTCCGGCAATAGCATCGAGCCAACACACTTGTCCTAACTGCCCGTCAGCGGCGAGAAGAACCCTCTTCGGGTGACGCCAGACGCCGACGCGACGGCCGGTGATTGAACGCGTTCCCTGCGGCGACCCGCGTTGGCGCTAAAATCGCGCTGCGGCCGAAGTGCGGGCCGCTCACGCACGGGATGCAGATGAGCGAATTGCCGGTGGAAACGCAGGGCGCCGAGGTGACGGCGGTACCTCGCAAGATGGGCCACAAGTGGGCCGATGTCGTGATGGCGGTGACCGCCATCTTCATTTCGCTGGTGTCGCTGGCGGTGGCCATCGAGCATGGCCGAACGACGCGCGAAATGGTAGCGGCCAATACGTGGCCCTTCATGCAAGAGATGCGCAGCAATGCGTACGAGGGCCACGGCGATGTGGCCATCGGATTGTCCAACGGCGGCGTGGGCCCGGCCAAAATCAAATACCTGGAAGTGTTCTACCGGGGCCAGCCGATGAAATCTGGCATGGATTTGTTGCGGCATTGCTGCGGATTGCCCGCCGATCCAGTCGCCGGGCTGGCGATGCTGGAAGGGATGATGTCGCGCTCCAACGTGGACGAGACGGTGATCCGGCCGGGCGAAGCCAACGCCGTGCTGCGCGTGGATGGTCGTGGCAAAGACGCGGAGCTGCCGAAGCGATTTGCCGAGGCGATCAAGGATGTCAGCTTCCAGGCCTGCTATTGCTCCGTGCTGGATGAGTGCTGGACCAGCGACCTGCATTCGACACGCACGGTGGAAGTAGAGGAATGCGAGGTCCCGAAACATCGGTTTGATCCCTTGGCCGACTGAGTGTCGGCAGCGGCTGGCAGGCGGCTCCGCCATGGCGGCGCCCGCCGAACGGTCCAGATTGCGCTCAGTGGCGAGGCGTCAGAACAACCCGGGGATCAGCGCCTTGGTGCGCCGACGGTAATCGGCGTATTGCTTACCGAACTGCTCGCCCAGCCAGCGTTCCTCCAGGCGCAGCTTGCGCCAGAACGAAGCGAATACGATGACCAGTGCGAGCACGCCACGCCACTCGCCGATCATCAACGCTGTGCCTGCGAAGGCCAACAGCAAACCGGTGTAGATGGGGTGGCGGATTCGCCGGTAAGGGCCTTGCTGGATCAGCTCGTGGTCCTGCTTGACCTGGACCACACTGCTCCAGTTGCTGCCCAGGATGCGCCGTGACCAGAGGGCCAGGGCGACGCCTGCCCACGTCAATGCCACGCCGGTGGCGCTGATCCAGATCGATCCGGGAATGAAGCGTGCGCCTGACCCGGAAGCCTCGAACCAGGCGCCGGGACCCAGCAGCCAGACCGCCACCAGCAGCGGTAGCCAATAGGCCAACAGTTGCGTCCAAGGGCGTTCGCTGCGGCGGGTGGACTTGAGGTGGCGCGCGCTCCAAAGCCAGTAACCGGCGAATGCCAGCCAGGCCAGTGCGTGGACGAGGGCCAGGGCGGTGCGGGGATCCAGGGCAGTGGACGCAAGCATGGGGACATCATGCCAGTCGGTCTGTGTAGCGCCTGCCTACGCGCCTTGGCGGCCTTGTAGCCAGGCTTCCAGCTCGGCGGCGGGCAGCGGCTTCGAAAACAGGAAGCCCTGCAGGACCTCGCAGCCCAGGCCGGCGAGCAAGCGTTGTTGGCGCTCGGTCTCCACGCCTTCGGCGACGACGAGTTTGTTGAGGCTCTCGCCGATGCGCAGCACCGAATTGGTGAGTGCGCGCGCCGACATGCTGTGCTCCAGGTCGCGTACGAAGCTCATGTCCAGCTTGAGCTCGTGGATGGGCAGGCGATGCAGATGGCTGAGGCTGGAGTAGCCGGTACCGAAATCGTCGAGCGAGAGCAGCAGGCCGGCGGCCTGCATGGCGGCGATGTTGTCCAGCACGCGCGGTTGCGGCGAGAGCATCACGCTTTCGGTCATTTCCAAGGTGAGGTCGCCCGGTATCAGCGCGTTGGTCTGCAGCAGGCCCAGCAGTTCGTCCAGCAGTTGAGGATCTTCGAAGTTGCTGGCCGAAAGGTTCACGGCAATGCGCGGAACTGCAATGCCGCGACGGCGCCAGTCGGCCAGTTGGCCGCACGCGCGCCGTAGCACCCAGCGACCCAGCTCGCCGATGAGGCCGCTCTCCTCGGCCAGCGGGACGAAACGGGCCGGCGAGATCGGGCCCAGTTGCGGATGCTCCCAGCGCAGCAGTACCTCGACGCCGTACAGCGCGTGCGGCGGATGACTGTAGACCTGCGGCTGGTAGTGCAACTGCAACTGGTCGCGCCGCAGGGCCTCGCGCAGGGCGGTTTCCAGTGCGACGCGCTCCTGGGCCAGGCGGTTCATGTCGGCGCTGAAGAAGCGGAAGCTGCCGCCGCCTTCGACCTTGGCGCGATGCATGGCCAGGTCGGCATGACGTAGCAGCGTGTTGATGTCGCGCCCGTCTTCGGGAAACATCGCCACGCCGATGCTGGCCGACGGGTGCAGCGTCATGTGGCCGACCACCGACGGTGCGGCGATGGCGCCCAGGATGCGTTCGGCCAGGCCGGCGGCTTGTTCGGCACCACATTGCGGCAGCGCCAGCACGAACTCGTCGCCCGCCTGGCGGCCGGCCAGGTCGCCGATGCCGAGGTTTTCGCCGAGCCGCTGCGCGATGTCGCGCAGCAGGCCGTCGCCGGCGGCGTGGCCCTGGGTTTCGTTGACGCGCTTGAAGCGGTCCACATCGACGAACAACACTGCGGCCGGTACGTTTTGGCTCTCGGCGTTGACGAGCAACTGCTCGGCGCGCGCGTTGAACATCATGCGGTTGGGCAGGCCGGTCAGGGCGTCGTAGAACGCCAGCTGGTGCACGCGGGCACGCGTCTGCTCGCGTTCCAGCGCCAGCGCACACAGTTGCAGGCAGATCTCGGCCAGCTTGATGTGCCAGGGATCGGGTTCGCGCGACTCGCGGTAATAGATCGCGAAGGTGCCCAGCACGCGTCCGCCGCTGGACTTGATCGGGCTGGACCAGGCGGCCAGCAGGCCGTGCCGCTGGACCAGCTCGCGGAAGTCGGCAAACAGGGGATCGGTGAGCGTATCGGTCACGCTCACCGCGCGCCCCCGCCAGGCGGCCGTGCCGCAGACGCCGACGCCCGAACCGGTTTGCAAGCCGTTGATGGCGTCGCTGTACTCGCGCGGCAGGCTGGGCGAGGCGAGCGGCCGCAGTCGGCTGTCGCTGTCCACCGACAGGACCGAGGTCAGCAAGCCGGGCGCCACGCGCTCCAGTTCCACGCAGATAAGCCGCATTACCTCGCCGAGCGGTTGCTCGCGCACCAGCGCATCGAGCACGCGGTTATGCAACACCTCGTGCATCTTGTTGTGGGTGATGTCGGTAAACACGGCGACCGCATCGCAGGGGGCACCGGGCACTTCGCCGATGGGGTTGTTGAGGATCGAGACCCATAGCGGTCGACCATCGCGGCGGTACAGCAACAGATCGCCGCTGAAGCTGCGCCAGGCGCTGGCGTCGGCGTAGATGCGGCGCATCGTGTCGGTGCAACTGTGCGGGCCGGCGAGCATCTCGGTGGGACGCTTGCCGCGCATCTGGTCGATCGAATAGCCAAACAGACGGGTGAAGCCCGCATTGACATAGGTGATGCCCAGGTCGCGGTCGAGCGTGGCCACGGCGTTGTCGGTGCGGTCCAGGGCCAGCATGAGCGTGCGTGCCCGGGTTTCCTGCTCGCGCTGGCGGGTGATGTCGCGCACAAAGGCCAGGCCCAGGAAGGTTTCGTCGCGATCGACCCGGACCAGCCGCACGCTGAGCGTGGCCAGGTGTCCATCATCGTGGCGCAGCGCCATCTCGAAGGACGCGGCCGGCACGCCGGGCTCGGCGCGGACCAGGGCCAGGAAAGCGTCGGTCAAGGCTCGTGGATTCAGGCGGTTCAAGGGCCCGCCGATCACCCGGGCAGGATCCACGCGCCAGATCTGCGCGGCGGCGGCGTTGAACAGCACCACGCGCAGGTCGCCGTCGATGGCCACGACGCCGTCGGGCGTCTGCATCAGTCCTTGCGGGAGCAAGGCTTCCAGGCCCGGGGGGACTTGGCCGGCAACCGGGGCGTGGAGCAGGCTCATCCCTGGCCCGTGCGGGCGAGGGCGAGCAGGCGTTCGGCCACGCGATCCAGCGGCACGGCCTCCTGGGCGGCGCCGAGCCTGAAGGCGGCGCCGGGCATGCCCCAGACCACGCTGCTGGCTTCGTCCTGCACGAGCGTGGCGGCGCCGGCCTGCTGCATCTCCAGCAGGCCACGCGCGCCATCGTCGCCCATGCCGGTGAGGATGGCGCCGATCGCATTGGGGCCGGCATTGGCGGCGACCGAGCGGAACAGCACGTCTACGGCCGGCTTGTGGCGATTGACCGGATCACTGTCGTCGATGCGGCAACGCCAGCGCGCACCGTCGCGGATGACGCGCAGATGGCGGCCGCCGGGCGGCAGATAGGCGTGGCCAGGCAAGATCGCCTCGCCGTCGCTGGCTTCGCGTACCGACATCGCCGAGTAGCGATCCAGCCGCTCGGCAAAGGCAGTGCTGAAGCTGGCCGGCAGGTGCTGGGTGAGCACGACGGCCGGCGCGTCGGCCGGCAGGCCTTCGAGCACCGCGCGGATGGCTTCGGTGCCGCCCGCCGAGGCGCCGATGGCGATCAAGCGGTCGGTGGTGCGGAAGTGCGGGCCGCGCGGCCGTGTCGGCGTAACCACCGGGGCACTGTCGAGGGTGACGCGCGGGTTGGCGGCACGCGCCAGCGGACGCACGCGTGCCTGTGCGGCGGCCTTGACCTTGGAGACGATTTCCTCGGCATAGCCTTCCAGCCCACGGGCGATGTCGAGTTTGGGCTTGGCCACGAAATCCACCGCGCCGAGCGCCAGCGCTTGCAAGGTGGTGTCGGCACCGCGCTCGGTGAGCGAGGAGATCATCACCACCGGGATGGGGCGCAGCCGCATCAGGTTTTCCAGGAACGCCAGGCCGTCCATGCGCGGCATCTCGACGTCCAGGGTGATCACGTCCGGATTGAGGCGCTTGATCTTCTCGCGCGCCAGCAACGGATCGGCGGCGCTGCCGACCACTTCGATGCCGATGTCGCGCGAGAGCACTTCGGTGAGGATCTGGCGCACCACGGCCGAATCGTCCACCACCAATACGCGTACGGGGGCTTGCAGGTTCATTCGAACAACTCCACACCACCACTGACCGGTGTCTTGGACAGGCGGGCACGCACGGCCGACTCGGTCGCGACCAGTTCCGCTTCATGGGCATGCGGCAGGCGCTGCACCACGACACGGCCGGTGACAGGGAAGAACCAGATCTTGCGCGGATGGATGCCGCACAAGTCTTCGGCAACGATGGGGATGTGTTCGGCCTGCAGATAGCCGCGCACGAACTCGGCATTGCGCGTGCCCACCGGATTGGAAGTGAAGCCTTTCAATACATTGGCGCCGCCGAAGACCTTGGCCTCCAGGCGCTTGCGGTTGGCGCCGCGCTTGAGCAGATCGTTGATCAGCAGTTCCATCGCGTAGCTGCCGTAGCGCGCCGGCGCGCCGTCGCCGACCTGGCCATCGGGCAGCAGGAAGTGGTTCATGCCGCCGATCTTGAGCACCGGATCGCGCACGCAGGCCGCCACGCAAGAGCCCAGGATAGTGGTGAGCGTGGTGTCGTCGTCGACGACCAGGTACTGGGTGGGTAACAGTTTGGCGGCGATGGTCTGGAAGCGGGTGTCGCGATAGCGCATCACCTCGTCGATCTTCAGCGCGGTGCTCATGTGGCCGCTCCGCGCCGCGCGCGGCGGTACAGGGTGCGTCCGCAAGGCTGGATGAGGTCGGCCGCGTGCAGGTAGTTTTCGGAATGCCCGGTGTAGAGCATGCCGTCCTCTTCGAGCTGGGGCGCCAGCCGGGACAGGATGCCGCGTTGGGTGGGCTTGTCGAAATAGATCATCACGTTACGGCAGAACAGCGCGGCAAATGGACCGCCGACGTCGTAGCGCGGGGCGAGCAAGTTGAGCGGGCGAAACTCGATCAGCTGGCGCAGCGCCGGCAGCACGCGGCACTTGCCCTCGTTGGGGCCACTGCCGCGCTGGAAGTATTTGCGCCGCAGCGCCGGATCGAGCGAGGCGACGCGTTCGAGCAGGTAGACGCCGCGCGAGGCGGTGTCCAGCACTTGCGTATCCACGTCGGTGGCGACGATGCGCACCGGCGGTTGCAAGGTGCCAAAAGTCTCGCAGGCGGTAATGGCCATCGAGTAAGGCTCTTCGCCGGTCGATGCGGCGCAGGACCACAAGCGGATCACCGGTTCTTGCTGGCGGCGCTGCAGTTCTTCGCGCAGGCGCTCGAAGTGGTGCGGTTCGCGGAAGAATGCGGTGAGGTTGGTGGTGAGCGCGTTGGTGAACGACTGCCACTCTTCTTCCATCGCACCGCCCTCGAGCTGGTCGAGGTACTCGCGGAAGGAACGCAGGCCGAGCACGCGCAGGCGGCGCGACAGGCGGCCGTAGACCATGTCGCGTTTGGCCGGGGCCAGCGCAATGCCGGCCCGCTCGTGGATCAGTTCACAGATGCGCCGGAAGTCGCGATCGGCGAATTCGAACTCGCGGGTATCGGCAGGGGCGGGAGCGGGGGATGAAATCGACATGCGCGGCACCTCGGGACTTAAGGGGTATCGGCCGGGAACCGGTTGCCCTGAAGTCCTGTTGCAAGCGTGGGTCCTGGCCGGGTAACGGGAGGCTGTCCGGTTCAGGGTTGGCTTGGAAACGTCCAGGGGCGACAGAAAACGGCGCGTCGCCAAACACGCGCAAAGCGCTGCGTCGGTGATGGCTTGGCGCCGGATGAGGGTGCCTTGGGTTAGCGATCGAGCAGGTGCCCGGCGTCCAGCGGGAAAGGCGCCTAAAAAAACCCCGGCCTGGGCCGGGGTCTGGTGGGTGTGGCAGGCAGCGATCAGAACTCCTGCCAATCACCGTCGGCCAGGGCCGGTTCGCTTGCCGCTCGCGCGGGGCGGACCGGACGCACGGCCGGCTGCGCACGCGCCGGACGAGCCGTGCCGCGCTTGCTGGCTGCCGTCTCGACGACGACCGGTGCCTCGTCGAGACGGAAGATCGACACGGCTTCGGCCAGATGACCGGCTTGTTCTTCCATCGAGCGCGCGGCGGCGGTGGCTTCTTCCACCAGCGCGGCGTTCTGCTGAGTGGTTTCGTCCATCTGGGTCACGGTCTGGTTGACCTGCTCGATGCCGGCGGACTGTTCCTGCGAGGCGGCGGAAATCTCGGCCATGATGTCGGT
>DASWQJ010000213.1:0-6341 GCA_036403795.1 Stenotrophomonas sp. | reverse complement strand
GTTTGGGGGGGGGTTTGGGTTTTGGGGGCGGGCGGGGGTTTGAGGTTGGGGGCTGAGTTAAGTGCCCGGAGCCGAGTACCGAGTGCCGAGTGCCAAGAGTTGAGTGCCAAGAGCTGAGTGCTGGGCTTTGGAGCCGATGGCGGGTCGGTTTGGTGATGGCTGGGGGTTGGCTGGTGCTGCGGGGTTGGTGCGCTGGCTTCGGTGGGGGCGCCGCCCTGCCGGGATCGGGCAGCCCCGGTTCGAGCGGACATCCTGTCCGCACTCACCGTCGCGGCACATCCATGTGCCGCTGGCACCCGATCCCGACAGGACGACGCTCGGCGGTTTGTTTTTTCCGCTTCTATAGGTGCGGTGCTGGCCGCTGGCGGATGAGCGGAGGCTTGGTGACCTGACGATGCGAGGTGACGCGATCTGACCTGACCTGATGCTAGGCGCGGCCGGCGGCAGCTGCTGCGGCGGGTCTCTGCTGTCGCGGCGTGCTTCTTTTTTCGACTTGCCCGGGCTCTTTCGCGCGTGTGTTGGCGCGGCGGGGCGTGGTCGTCAGGTGTTGCCGGGTATTACCACTGCAGTTGGCGGCGGGCGATTCGGTGGGCGAGGCGGTCGTAGAGGGTTTGGGCTTGGGTGGCGTCGATCAGGCGTAGGCGCAGGGCGGGGGCGGTGCCGGTGGCGCCTGCGGTGTCTAGCCAGAGGGAGGCGGTGCCGCAGAGGCGGTCCAGGGGGGAGTGGGACAGGCGCAGGGCTTGGAGTTTGTCGAGTTCGGCCATGCGCCACCAGCGGTCCCACCAGCCGCCGCGGATGACGATGCGGCGGTCGTCCAGGGTGTAGCCCATGCGGGAAACCTGGCGGTAGGCGAGCAGGAGGGACCAGGGCAGCCACAGCAGCAGGAGGTAGGCCCAGGGGGTGAAGCGCCAGGCCAGGAAGGCGGCGACCGGTAGCAGCCACAGGCTGGGCAGGGCCAGGCGCCAGCCTTGGCCTTGGCGCACGCCGGACCATTGCTGCGGGGGCCATTCGATGCCGGGCAGGAGGTCTTCGATGAGGGCATCGCAGGCGGCCGGTGGGGCGATGGGGGCCAGTTCGCGCAGGGCGCGGCCTTGGTCGCCGCGCATGTCCGAGGCGGCGGTGTCCACGCGCAGGCGGCGGCGTGCCAGCAAGCGATGCAGGAAGGTTTCTTGCAGGGTCCAGGCCTGGATGCGACGTCGCGCGGCGCTGGTGCGCACGCGGGTCAGCAGGCCCCGCTCGACGGTGAGGCGGCGCTCGGATTCGCTCAGGCGAAAGCTGTGGTATTGCACCAGGGCCAGGACGACCGACAGGGCGCGTAATGCGATCAGTGCGGCGAGCGCGAGCATCACGGCGGCCAGGGCGGCGGCCCATAGGCCCGGATGCAGCCCCTGCACGTAGTGGAAGGCGAGTTCGCCGTTGTTGCTGATGAAGTTGGAGACGGTGCGTTCGGGGAACATCTGATACAGCACGCCGGCGCCGGCGGCGACCACGACCATGCCGCGATTGGATACCAGGCCCAGGCGGATGACTTCGGCGGTGGGCAGGGCGAGCAGCGTGCGGGCGAGCGGTACGGTGGGTGCGTCGGGGGTGGCCTCAAGGGTCGCGTCATCCAGGTGCGTCGGCTCGGTGCTGCGCTGGCGCACGCGTTGCTCCAGGGCCAGTGCGCGATCCAGTCGCAACACGCGCATTTCTGCTTCGGGGCGCTGGCCGCCGGCCGATTCCAGGCGCAGTTCGGCCACGCCAAACAGGCGATGCAGCAGCGACTGGTGCACCACCACGTTGTGGATGCGTGCGTAGGGGATGTCGCGACGACTGCGGTGCAGCCAGCCGCTGCGGATGTGCAGGCCCTCCGGGCCCACGCGATAGCGATAGGTGAGGTATTGCAGCAACGCCGCACCGACCAGCACCACGATCACGCCGAGTGTGACGAGGTGGCCGTAGCGGTCGTAGCCGTTGCCATCGCCCCGTTGGCCAAACACCACCAGCGCGACCAGCGGCACGATGAATTGCTTGACCTGCTGCAGCAGCACGAACAACCACGACAGCGGATGCAGGCGCAGGTCGGCATCGGAGGGCGGGGTCGGCGCGGGCTCAGCGGTCGTGGCGGTCGGATCGGCGCTCACAGGGCGTCGTCGTCCTGGTCGAGCTGGCGGGCGAGGCGATCACGCAGGTGCTCCGCGGTGTCGTGGTCCAGCCCGGGGACGGTGACCGCGTTCTGCCGCGTGCCGGCGGTATGCACGACCAAGGTACTCAGCCCGCACCAACGCTCCAGCGGACCGCGTTTCAGGTCCAGGTGTTGCACGCGGCTGGCGGGCACGCGGATTTCGTGGCGCCACAGATTGCCGCGGCGCACGGCCAAGCCTTGCGCATCCAGGCGCCAGCGCATGCGGCGTTGGCGTCGATAGGCGAGCCAGCCGGTGAGTGCGGCGACGGGTACCGCCAGCAAGGCGATCCAGGGTTGGCGCCCGCCATGGTTCGCGAAGGCCAGTGTGCCGCCCAGCACCAGGAACGGCAGGCAAGTCGACAGTGTGACCACGCCGGCATCAAGCCATGCGCCGCGGGTGGGCAGCGGCTGCCAGCCGTCATCGGCGGCGAGTGGGTGGGCGGTGGTCTCGAAGGGTGGCAGCTCGGACACGGGTGGCGCCTGTGCGTGAAGGCCACAGCATAGCGGGGCTCGCCCGCCTTCGATCAATCGGTGGCCGGGAAGCTCGGCCGGCAGGACGTCAGGCAATCTGGCCACGGGGTGAGGCCACTGTGTCGGGCTACCGTGTCAGGCCGCCGTGGCTGCATCGCGAGGGCGCGCGCTATCGGCGTTATTGCGAAGCCAAGATCAGCGCATCCACATCGAGCACGTGGCCGGCACGCGTCGCCTTGGTGCGCAGGTATTGCTCGTTTTCGGCGGTGATCTCGCCGGTGACCGGAATGCGCCCAAGGACCTCCACCCCCGCCGCGCGCAATCGCTCGACCTTGGCTGGATTGTTGGTAAGCAACTCGATGCGCGAGATGCCCAGCGCCCGCAGCATGGCCACCGCGCTGCCGTAGCGGCGCTCATCCGGGCCGAAGCCCAACTGCGCGTCGGCATCGATGGTGTCCAGCCCGGCATGCTGGTAACCATAGGCACGCATCTTGGCGGCGATGCCGGTGCCTCGACCTTCCTGGTCCAGGTACAACAGCACGCCACCGCCGAGTTCCTTGAGCTTGGCCAGGCCGTGGCGCAGCTGGTCACCGCAATCGCACTTGAGCGAGCCGAACAGGTCACCCGTGAGGCACGACGAATGCACACGCACCGGCACCGGCTTGGTGAGGTCCGGCTGGCCCACGATGATCGCGACCTGGTCGCGCTGTGCTACCCCGCCGCGAAACACCACGAACTCGCTCAGGCCCACGTCGCGCAGTGGCACCGGGGTGCGGGTGATCAGCTCGTACGAACGCAGCGCGGCATCTGCGCAACCGCTGTCCAAGTCTTCCAGCGCCAGCCATTGGCAGCCCTCGAAGGCCAGGCTGCCGGCATCCAGTTCGACGGCCAGCATGGCCGGCAGCAACAGGCCCAGGCGCGCGATCTCGGCCGCGCCGGCATCCAGGACATCGCCGGCGCTCCACTGCGCCGGCACGACCGCATCGCGCAGATAGGCCAGGCTGGCCAAGTCGTCATACGACACGCCGGCCAGCGCGATGCGTGCGCCGTGCGGTGCGACCAGGCCCAACACGCCGGCGCGGGTGGGGGTCAGATACAGATAGTGCCGATCACCGGCGGCCTGCGCGAAGGCGGCATGGCTGCGCGCGGTGCTGCTGTCCAGCGCCATCACCGCGCGCTGGCGGCCATCGCGATCGCGCAGCACCACGGGGCGGCCGGCACGCAGCTCGGAGGCGGCGCGCTCGCAGCGGATCGCGGCCGGGTTGCCGAACGGATCGAGGGGCGTGGCCGTGGGGTTGAGGGGGGTGTCCATGCGGATTGCCTGAAGGGTCGGGCAGGGGGTGGGGGCGTGCGCGTCGCGGTTCAATGATCGCAGGTGCGTTGCAACAGGCTGTCGCGGTGGTCGTGCCAATCGCTCACTGCAGCCGCGCGCTGTCCGGGATCATCGCGATGGCACGCCTCAATGCGGATGGCGGGCGGTGGCATAGGGGTTGGGCTCGGCCGGGTCCGGGCGCAGGGTGAAGCGTTTGTAGGTCCACTGGTATTGGCGCGGGTCGCGGCGGGCGATCGATTCGACACCGGTGTTGAGGGCGGTGGCAGCCACGATGGGGTCCGGGTCGGCCACGGCCGGATCGGCCGGGGTCACGTGCAGCGAAAAGTCGAGGTCGCCGCTGATCCGCTCGCACCAGCCATACAACACGATCGCGCCAGTGCGCTCGGCCAGGCGGTTGACCAGGGTCATGGTGAGGGCCGGCACACCGAAGAAGGGGGCAAACACGCCGTCGCCCATCTTGGGTTGCTGGTCCGGCAGGATCCCCACCGCGCCGCCGTCCTTGAGCACTTTGAAGAGCTGGCGCACGGCGGGGCCTTCGGCACGGACCTGGCGCACGTTGTCGGCGCCGCGCGCCAACTGCAAAAAACCGTCCAGCGCGGGCGAGGCGGGTGGGCGATAGACGATGGCCAGCGGGCCGCGCTCGGACAACCACTGGTTGAGCAGTTCCCAGTTGCCGTAGTGGGGGGCGGCGATGATCACGCCGCGGCCGCTGGCCAAGGCATCGTCATAAAGCTGCTGGCCGTTGCGCTGCCGCAACTTGGCAAGATTCTGGTCGCGGGAGTGGGTCCAGGTGTGCAGGACTTCGAAGGTCTGGCGAGCGGTGGAGCGCAGGATGTCGCGGTGCAGGGCGGTGCGCTCGCTGGGCAGCAGGTCGGGGTAGGTGAGTTCGAGGTTGCGGCGGGTGACGCGGCTTTCCCGGGCGTCCAGGCGCAGCCAAAGCCAGGCCAGGGCGTCGGCGAGGGTCTTGAGGATCGGCCAGGGAAGATGACCGAGAAGGCGGGCGGCGCCGTAGAGGAGCTGGGCGCGGGGTTGGGGGTTCATGCGGCGAATTCTAAACGGCGGGGGTTTTCTGATGTTTGGGGATCCGGGCCGAACGGTGGGCAAAACGGGGTCAGGTTCACTTCTCGCCCCGGCGAGAAGTGAACCTGACCCCGTTTTGCCCAACCCCGTTTTGTTGCTGGCGGGGCGGGGCTGGGCGATGCTGGGGCGTCTTATCGCGAGGTGGCCATGCTTGCTTTGATCCAGCGGGTGTCGCAGGCGTCGGTAGTGGTGGAGGGGGAGACGGTGGGGGCCATCGGGCCGGGGTTGTTGGCGCTGGTGGGCATGGAGCCGGGGGATACGGCGGCGATGATCCGGCGGATGGCGGAGCGGTTGCTGGGGTATCGGGTGTTTGCCGACGACGCCGGGCGGATGAACCGCAGCCTGGCCGACACCGGTGGTGGCTTGCTGCTGGTGAGCCAGTTCACGCTGGTGGCCGACACGGCGTCGGGCATGCGGCCCAGTTTCACCACCGCGGCACCACCTGCGGAGGCTGAACGCGGATTCAATGAATTAGTGGGGATCTGCCGTCAAAAGCATGCGCCGGGGGTGGAAACCGGGCGGTTCGGGGCCCATATGGTGGTCAGCCTGGTCAACGATGGCCCGGTCACGTTCCTGCTCAGGCCCTAGTCTGCGTTGACTCACTAAAGGACCTGGTCCTGGCACGGCACCTCCCGCCTAATCCGGCAGACGGGAGCGGTCGCTGGTATAATGCTAGGTTCACTCTCATCTTCCCAGCCGGTGGCGCGAGCACTCATGGCCAACGAACGTCCTGCCCAGCAATCCGACATCAAGCAACTGATCAGCAAGGGCCTGGAACAGGGCTATCTGACCTACGCAGAAGTCAATGACCACCTGCCCGACGACCTGGTCGATCCGGAGCAGATTGAAGACATCATCGGCATGATCAACGGCATGGGCATCGACGTCCATGAAGTGGCGCCCGATGCCGAAACGCTGTTGCTCAACGATGGCAACACCGGCAACCGCGAGGTTGACGACACCGCAGCCGAAGAAGCTGCCGCCGCGCTGACCGCGCTCGATACCGAAGGTGGCCGCACCACCGACCCGGTGCGCATGTACATGCGTGAGATGGGCACGGTCGAGCTGCTGACCCGCGAAGGCGAAATCGCCATCGCCAAGCGCATCGAAGAAGGCCTGGGCCAGGTCCAGGCGGCCCTGGGTACGTTCCCGGGTTCGATCGAGCAGCTGCTGTCGGACTACGAACTGCACAAGGAAGGCAAGAAGCGCCTGGCCGAAGTGATCGTGGGCTTCAACGACCTGATCGAAGAGGCCGATGCGGCCGCAGCCGCGGCTGCGTTGGAGGCGGCCAAC
>DASWQJ010000212.1:0-11516 GCA_036403795.1 Stenotrophomonas sp. | reverse complement strand
ACCCTGGCCGAGCGCTTGCGCGCCGGCGGTGCGGGGATCCCGGCGTTCTACACCGCGACCGGCTACGGCACGGTAGTGGCCGAAGGCAAGGAAACGCGCGAGTTCGACGGCAAGCAATATGTGATGGAGACCGCGCTTCGCGCCGATGTTTCGCTGGTGAAGGCCTGGAAGGCGGATAACTCGGGCAACCTGGTGTTCCGCAAGACCGCGCGTAACTTCAACCCGGCCTGCGCCATGGCCGGGCAGGTATGCATCGTCGAGGTCGAGGAGCTGGTCGAGGTGGGCCAGATTGATCCGGACCAGGTGCACCTGCCGGGCATCTATGTCGACCGCATCGTCGTCAACGCGCAGCCGGAAAAGCGCATCGAGCAGCGCACCGTGCGCAAGGAGTCGAAGTAATGGCCTGGACCCGCGATGAAATGGCCGCGCTTGCGGCCCGCGAACTGACCGATGGCGCCTACGTGAATTTGGGGATCGGGTTGCCGACCCTGGTGGCGAACCATATTCCCGAGGGCGTGGATGTGTGGTTGCAGTCGGAGAACGGCTTGCTTGGCATCGGACCGTTCCCGGCGGAAGACGAGGTCGATGCGGATCTGATCAACGCCGGCAAGCAGACAGTGACCGCGCGCGCTGGCGCCAGTTATTTCGGCAGCCATGATTCGTTCGCGATGATCCGCGGTGGCCATATCGACTTGGCGATCCTCGGCGCGATGCAGGTGACCGACAAGGGCGACATCGCCAACTGGATGGTGCCCGGCAAGATGGTCAAGGGCATGGGTGGGGCGATGGACCTGGTGGCCGGCGTCAAGCGCGTGGTGGTGCTGATGGAACATGTCGCGAAGGATGGCAGCCACAAGATCCTGCCGCAGTGCGACCTCCCATTGACCGGTGTGGGCGTGGTCGATCGGATCATCACCGACCTGGCGGTATTCGATGTGACGCCGCAGGGGTTGAAGCTGGTGGAAATGGCGAATGGCGTGGACGAGGACGCACTGAGGGAAAGGACTGGGGTTCCGTTCAGTCCCTAGTGTTGGGGATGGGGCGCGGCGGCGACCCTGCCGCGGCCGCTGTATGCATCCTCCACGGCAAGTTGGCCCAGCCAGGCGGCGCCGTCCCATTGGCCACTACCCAGGCACTTCAGCGGTTGAGTGACCTGGCTTGGCTCCAATCGCAGCGTCGAGGTCTGCTCGCCTGCGATTGCGGCGAAATCGTCGATGAATGCCAATGCCCCGTCGTGCACGCTGCGCATCACCGCCAAGCCTTGTTCGGTCAATTCCTGTGGGCCGAAGATCGGCGTGGTGTTTTCGAAATGCGCGAACTGCCCTTGCGGAGCGCCGAGCAAGGCCTCGAGCAGGAGGTCGTGGTCGAGGATGGCAGACGAATTGACTGCCGACGCATCGCGCCCGTCGTGATGGCGTGCAAGCGCCCACCCATGGCCGTCGAGTTTCTCCGCGGCGCGGGTGAGCGCGAAGTAGGCACCATCGACTTCGTGGTCCGTGAGCAGGGCAAGATTGCGCTGGATCGTGCCCGAATAACCTAAGTCCGCGACCAGCGCTTTGGCGTCGCCGACGCTCTCGTGCCAGTAGCGCAAGTAGGAACGGCGCTCGGAAGTGGCGATCGTGAAGAGTGCAGGCAGGGCTGGTTGCAGCAATGCCACAACTTCATCCCGCATCTCGGGTAGGTAAACCTGTTTGCGCATCGACGTGCTCAGCGCGGACGCCGTAGCGATCTCCGCAGCGCCGCCGAGACGTGCCCGTAATAGGTCGCACAATTCGCCAGTGAAGTTGCCCGCGAGGAGTCGGGACAGGTCTGCTTCGGACTGCAAGGTCGGCATGCCGGTGCCCCGGCGCGAGGCCAGAAAATAGCGAGTTTCGATGCGGCTGAAAGCGCCATCGTGCCGCGCGAGACGTTGATAAGCCTGCTCAAGCAAGAAGCCTTCGCGGCTCAGGAACAGGATTCGCGCGCCGCGCTCTTCGGCTATGTCTCTCAGCCAGATCAAGTAGTCGATCAGCAAGGGGCCGAGTACCACATAACCAGCATCTTCGGCGCCGAGACGTGGACGATCGGCCCAAGGCTGTGGGTCGTGATCAAACAGATCCGTGAAGCGATTGGCCAGCAAGCCGCGCCACAACTGCTCGGGCCAGGACGCACTTGCGCCCTCCGCGGCCCTCAGTGGCCGTAGCGCGGGAACGACTTCCAACAATGCGGAAGGCCGCAACACATGCACGGGGGTCGCCAGGCCGTGACGCTGGGGCATCTGTACGTCGGAATGCTCGTTGTCGCCAACGTGCAGCCAGCGCGCCGTCGCAACGTTCTCGCGGCGCGCCAGTTCTGGCCACAAATATGGCCCGTCTTTGCGCAAACCGCTCTCGCATGACACGTACCAAGCACTTGGAAGCGTGGCGACCTCGGGAGGAAGCAGTTGCCGCAACTGGTCTGCGCGCAGATACATATCCGACAGCGCGATAATGGGCTGCCCATGCAATCCGGACAGCGCCTGCAGCATGCCCCCCCGCGGACGCAACATTCGCTGTTCGGAGGCTAGTTCTAGGCTCATCAGCGCATCCGTTGGCAGGTCTCCGCGGGCAAATCCGGCCATGGCGTGATAGATGGCGTTCAAGTCAGGATCGCGACCAAGTCTGGCGCGCGCCTTGTCTTCCGCGCGCTCGCGCAAATCGACGAAATCCATCACGCCCAGCCGCTGTGCCGCCAGGTCGGAGATCCAGGCCCGGGCGCCCTGCGGCGTCAGAAAGGGACGAAGGGCCAATGTATCGAATACATCGACCGATACAAGATCGGTATCCAGCGCCGAGACCTGCAGGCGCGTAGCCAGCGGCATCTCCAGCAGGGACCGCCAGTTGCGCTCGCCCTCGGTATGCATCGAGAGCGTGCCGTTGACAGGCAGGATGCCGGCCAGGTGGCCACTGCTGCGCGCGGACACCACCAGCATCCGCTCGATTGCGTGATGCAGCGTGCCATCGGTCTGGCCTTGCTCGGGCGGGAATTCTTCGAGTCGCAATTCGAGGTCCAACAGAGGCCGAAGCGCGTCCACCCGCGCCCAGAACATCGAGCCCATGGGGAAGTCGAGATAGGCGGCGCGTTCGATCGATACGCCCATCCGCTGCCCCAATTGTTCGCCCGCCTCCGCGTTGCTGAGCCATGTGTGGCCCCACAATGGCATGCCGGTGAAGCTTTCCGGATAGACGATGCCCAGTTCTGGCGCGGCGTCGAACATGCCCAGGATCCAGGCGATCCGGCTGGGGCTTCCCAGCAGGGCGTCCAGGAGATAGCGCCGCCAGCGTTCCTGTTCACCGCCGGTGTAAAGGGATTTCTTGGTATGGATATGCGCGACCAGGTCGAGTTCGGCGATCGCTTCACCGAAGGTGACCAACATGGGTGCAATATCGCGGCCGCGATTGGGCACGATGCGTACGTCCAGGCGATCGAGCATTGGCAGTGGCGCGAAGCGCTGCTCAACGAGTCGGCGGGCGCTCTCGTCCACGACCGACACTAGCAGCGTGTAGCGGACCGGCATATGCGCCAATGCCTGAGCGAATTCGTCGATCAACTCCGGGTAGAAGATATGCGCCATGACGCCAGTGCGCATGGTCAGCGCACCGAGCGCAGTTGGCTGCGGGAACTGATGCGTAGCCACCGGCGCGACGACCGTGCGTTGCGCGCCAGCGCTGCGCATGCGTCGCAGCAAGCCGGCCGGTCCGAGTGCGAGGGCGACCTTGAAGGCCCGCCGGACGACAGACCAAAAACCAAGCACGCCACCGCCATGTCTTTCAATGGATCGAGCCGCTGCCGACAGGTAGCGGGTGGCAGCTGGGCCCGGATTCCGCATGGATTGCCTACAAATTCTGATAATTAGGCCCCGACCCACCCTCTGGCGTCACCCAGTTGATGATCTCGTAGGGGTCCTTGATGTCACACGTCTTGCAATGCACGCAGTTTGCGGCATTGATCTGCAAGCGCTTGCCACTAACCGCAGCCGAATCGTCCACGATCTCGTAAACCCCGGCCGGGCAGAACCGCGTGCAAGGGTTGTCATACTCCTGCGCGCAGCGGGTCACGCAGATGTTGGGATCGAGCACGTGCAGATGCACGGGCTGGTCTTCGTCATGTTCGGTGGCGGCGAAATACACGCCCTGCAACCGGTCGCGCGGCGCCAGCTCGCGTTGCGCGTAATCGCGCACGGGCTGCTCGTGTTCGCCGAGCTTGTCCAGCGAGGTCCAGTCGGGCTTGCCTTTCAGCGTCCACGGTGACAGTCCGAACGTGGCGGTCTCCCACACCGCATTGGCCAGGCCAAGCCAGAGGCCCTTCTTGAAGCCCTGCTTGATGTTGCGCACCTTGCGCAGCTCTTTCATCACTTCCGAATCGCGCAGCCTGGCGTCGAAACCCTCCGGCGCCAGTTGCGAGGCGGCCAGGTGTTCGGCGGCGAGCATGCCGCTGCGGATCGCCTGGTGGGTGCCTTTGATCTTGGGGACGTTGAGCAAACCAGCGGTGTCGCCGATGAGCAAGGCGCCGGGCATCTCCACCTTGGGCAGCGATTGCCAGCCGCCGGTGACGATGGCGCGCGCGCCGGCCGACAGGATGCTGCCGCCTTCCAGCAGCGACTTCACGGTGGGGTGGTTCTTCCACTGCTGGAACGCTTCCCAGGGCTTGTATTCGGGATCGTGGTAATCGAGCCCGCTGATGTAGCCCAGCGCGATCTGGTTGTTCTCCAGGTGGTAAAGGAAGCTACCGCCGTAGGTCAGGTTGTCCGCCGGCCAGCCGAGCGTGTGCACGATCTTGCCCGGGGTGACGCGGCCTTCGGGGACTTGCCATAGCTCCTTGATGCCGATCGAGTAGGACTGCGGATCGCTGTCGGCGTCCAGGTCGAAGCGCTTGACCAGGCGTTTGGTGAGGTGGCCGCGCGCGCCCTCGGCCAGCACGGTGACCTTGGCATGGATATCGATGCCGGCGGTGTAGCCAGGCTTGTGCGACCCGTCCTTGGCCACGCCCATGTCGCCGATGCGCACGCCGATGACCTTGCCGGCGTCATCGTGCAGCGTCTCAGCGGCGGCGAAGCCGGGATAGATCTCCACCCCCAGCGCTTCGGCCTGCGGCGCCAGCCACGCGCACATCGCGCCCAGGCTGACGATGAAGTTGCCGTGGTTGCGCATCTGCGGCGGCACGACCGGGAAGCGGGTGCCACCGTCCTTGGTCAGGTGCCAGAATTCATCATCGCCGGCCGGCACGCAGATCGGCGGCGGGTTGTCGCGCCAACGGGGCAGCAGCCGGTCCAGCGGTTCGGGTTCGATGACGGCGCCGGACAGGATCTGGGCACCGATCGTGCTGGCCTTCTCGATCACGCACACCGACAGCTGCGGGTTGAGCTGCTTGAGCCGGATGGCGAACGCCAGGCCGGACGGGCCCGCGCCGACGGTCACCACGTCGTACTCCATGACGTCGCGCTGGATGTGATCCGACGCGTCCGCACCCACTCCCGATTCCGACATCTGATCCGCTCCCGTGGCTCGATGATTCAATGGCTGGCGTCCATTTTCAGGGTTTGCAGCGAGCCGGGCAAATTCCGGACGGCACCGTACGGCGACGGGCCGTGTCGGCATGCTAGCGTCGAGCGATGCGAATCGATCTGCCCGGGGCCGAAGTCGACTGGATGCCGGGCTGGCTGCCGGGCCCCGAGGCCGAGGTGTTGCGTGGGCAATTGCTGGCAGAGGTTGCGTGGGAGGTCCACCGAATCCGCCTGTTCGGGCGCGAGGTCGACTCGCCCCGCTTGAGCAGCTGGATCGGGGATCCCCAGGCGCGTTACCGGTATTCGGGCACCGACTTCGAGCCGCAGGCCTGGCCGCCGATCCTGGACGCCGTGCGCCGGCGGCTGCGCGAGGCGCTGGAGGCCGACTTCAACAGCGTCCTGGTCAATCGCTATCGCGACGGCCGCGACGCGATGGGCTGGCACAGTGACGACGAACCGGAGCTGGGCGTCCGACCCCTGATTGCCTCGCTCAGCCTGGGCGCACCACGACGCTTCCTGTTCCGCCGGCGCGACGATCCGGCGTTCAAGCGCGAATTGATGCTGGGCCACGGCGACCTGCTGGTGATGGCCGGCGACACCCAGCGGCTTTACCACCATGGCTTGCCGCGGACGGCTCGCCCGGTGGGCGAACGGATCAACCTGACGTTCCGGCAGATCGGCCCCAGGGATTCATCCCGGTAGTCAAGATGCCCAGGCGCGCTCCGGTAGAGGCCGCGAGCCTGCTTGTTGCACCGGCCGAACCACGAACACATCCGGGTAGTCCAGCCGATACCACGCCACTGGCGCTGGCTGAAGCCAGCCGCCTGCAGTATGGCTCCGCGGCGGGTCGTCGTGGACAAGCCTCAGCGCGGCGGCAGGCCAAGCTGGGCCGTGTCCCGCTGACCGGTCGCCAAGGTCCAGCCGACGATCTCGCCGGCTACCTGCTGCAGGGCCTGCTCGAAGGTCGCCGCCACCGTGGCCACGTCCGTCGCGCTGGCCGGCCGCGCGACCAGGAAGGTTCGCGAGGCGACCACGCGCTGGTCGTTGCTGTGCAGCACCTTGGCGTTGATTTCGATGGTGGCCGAGGGCAGTGCCTGGCCGGCGTAGTCCGACTCGAACCGACGCAGGTCGGTTACCAGCCGGTAGTCGGCGCGGATGCCATCGCTGCTGCGACCGACGCCCTCGATGCGGCCGCTGTCTTCGAAGGCGCGCAACAAGGTGCCTTCGATGATGTCGGTAGCCGGCTGGGCCCAGGTGGCACCCTGGTAGACCTGGAGTTCGCCCGGCACGGGGCGAACGTTGATGCGCGGGCTGTCGACCAGGCGCGAGGCGGTCGGTTTGACGATCGTCAATTGCCAGGTGACGTGGGGCCAAGCGGCGTCCGGGGTCACGTGCACGTTGGGCGAGTAGATGGTGACCGGATCGCGGCTGCCGCCGCCGAGCAGCGACGAGCAGGCCGTCAGCGCGAGCATCGAGGCCAGGCACAGCCAAGGCAGGAGAGGGCGCATCGACTTCATTTGGGTTCGAACTCCTTCGGGGCATCGCGACCAAGCAGGTAGCGTGCGGGGTTGTTCTCCAGGCGGTCGGTGACGCGCCGCAGGTCGCGGATCAGCCCGCGCAGCTCGGTCAACGTGGGGCCGAGCTGGGCCAGGCCGTCGTTGGCGAAGCTGTTGATGGCGGCGCGGTTGTCGCCCAGGATGCCATTGGCGTTGCCGGCCGCTGCGTCCAGCTTGACCAACGTCGCGTCGAGCTTGTTGAGGATCGTCGGCAGCTGCTGCACCAGGTTCTGGTCCAGGCGTTGTACGGTGCCGTTGGTGGTCGCCAGGGTCTCGTCGAGCTTGCGCGCGGCGTCGCGCGCGCTGACCAGCAACGCTTGCACGCCCTCGTCGCGGCTGTTGATCGTGTTGCTGATCTTTTCCAGGTTCTGCAGCGTGGCCGAAATGCTGGCGACGTTGCGGTCGCTGAGTACCTGGTCCAGGCGCTCGACGATGCGATTGGCCGTGTCGGTGATGTTCTGCAGCGCCGAAGGCGTGGTCTGGATGACCGGGGCGTCACTCTTGTCCACGCTGCTCAACGCAGGCGACTCCGGGGTGCCGCCGGTGAGCTGGATGATCGAAGGCCCGGTCAGGCTGGTGATGGCGAGCTTGGCCCGGGTGTCCACCTTGATCGGCGTGTTGGAGTTCAAACGCACGCGCGCGACCACCTGGCGGGGATCGTTCGGGGCCAGGGTCAGCTCGGTGATAGAGCCCACCGCGATGCCGTTGTACTGCACGGGGCTGCCGACCGACAGTCCGGTCACCGCCTCGCGGAAGACCACCCGGTACTCCTGCCAGGTGCGGTCGGAAGAGTATTTCGCCGCCCACAGACCGAACAGCAGCAGGGCGAGGCCCGCCACGATCGTAAAGGCGCCGATCAGGACGTAATTGGCTTTGGTTTCCATCAGGTGGCTTCCATCAGACAGGCTCGCGGTGTTCTTGCTGGGTCCGGCGTGCGGCGCGCGCTCGGGGGCCGTGGAAATACTCCTGCACCCACGGATGTTCGATGCGCTCGATTTCATCCAACGGTGCAGTGGCGATCACCTTGCGGTCGGCAATGACCGCCACCCGGTCGCAGATGGTGTACAGCGTGTCCAGGTCATGGGTGATCAGGAAGACCGTGAGCCCCAGCGCCTGCTGCAAGGTACGGATCAGGCGGTCGAAGGCGGCCGCGCCGATCGGGTCCAGGCCCGCAGTGGGCTCGTCCAGGAACAGCAGCGGCGGGTCCAGGGCCAACGCGCGCGCCAGTCCGGCGCGCTTGCGCATGCCGCCGGACAACTGGGCCGGCAACTTGTTCAGCGCATCGGCGGGCAGGCCGGCGAGCTTGATCTTGAGCAGCGCCAGTTCGTAGAACCAGCGTTCGGGAAATTCGCGGTGATATTCCTTCAGCGGTACCTGTACGTTCTCGCCCACCGTGAGTGATGAGAACAGTGCGCCGTCCTGGAAGAGCACGCCGGTGTTGCGGGTGATGTGATCGCGATCGAGCTGCGCTTCCGAGAGCGCATCGGCGCCGAGCACTTCGATCTGGCCCGCATCGGGCCGGCGCAGCCCCAGGATGCTGCGCATGAGCACCGATTTGCCGGTGCCCGAGCCGCCGACCACGCCCAGGATCTCGCCGCGGCGCACTTCCAGGTCCAGGTCTTCATGGACCACTTGCGCGCCGAATCGGTTGGCCAGGCCTTTCACCGTGATGACGGTTTCGGCGTCCTCGTGCGCGTTGCCGGCCACGGGACGGTCGAAGGTCGTGGTTTGCGCGGATGCCTGTGTCATCACCACCCCATCTTCATGAACCACAGCGCGGCCATCGCGTCGATGATGATGACCAGGGAAATGGTCTGCACGACGCTGGAGGTGGTGCGCTCGCCCACCGATTGCGCGGTGCCGGTGACCTTGAGGCCCTCCAGGCAGCCGATCAGGGCGATGATGACCGCGAACACCGGCGCCTTGGACATGCCCACCAGGAAGTGCCGCACCTGGATGGTCTCGTGCATGCGCGACAGGTACATCATGGGCGGGATGCCCAGGTCGAAGGCACCGACCGTCACGCCGCCGGCCAGGCCGGCGATCATGGCGATGAAAGTCAGCAATGGCAGCGTCGCCAACAGCGCCAGCACGCGCGGGATCACCAGCAGATCGATCGGGTCCAGGCCTAGCGTCTGGATGGCATCGATTTCTTCCCGTGATTTCATCGCGCCGATCTGGGCGGTGAAAGCGCTGGCGGTGCGGCCGGCCAGCACGATCGCCGTCAACAGCACGGCGAATTCGCGCAGGAAAGCGATCGAGACCAGTTCGACAACGTAAATCTCCGCGCCGAAGTCGCGCAGGATCGTCGAGCCCAGGAAGGCGATCACCGCACCGACCAGGTAGGACAGCAGCACGACCAACGGAACGGCGTCCAGCCCGACCTGCTCCATGTGGCTGACCGTAGCGGTGAGCCGGAAGCGGCGCGGCTCGCGCACCAGGCGGGCGATCTTCGACAGGTTTTCACCCAGGAAGCTGGCCAGCTGGACGATGTCCTTGCCGGTGTTGTGCACGGTCCGGCCCAGGCGCTCGAGCGCGGCGGCGAAGCCGTAATCGCGGCGCGGCCGGGGCCGATCGTCCTCGAGCTCCTCGATCGTGCAGACCAGGGCGCGATGTTCCTGGCGGAACTCGATCTGGTCTTCGCTCACGCCGGCGCGGCCGGCATAGCGCAGCAACTGCAGTACGCCGGCCGAATCGAGCCGGGCGATGGCCCTGGCGTCGATGTGGCGCGTGCCGGCGGGCAACTCCTGCAGTAGCCCGGCAGCGTCCATGGCAGTGCCCAGCACCCAGCTGCCGGACAGGCGGATCCGCGTGGGATCCTGCTCGTCCGCCTGCAGGGCGGGGGGCTGTTGGCGATTGTCAGGGCGCATTCGGGCGGCAGCATACATGGGGCGGCGTCTTCGGCGGATGTCGGTGGCGACGCCGCGCCGCGCCGGGCCATGGTTTACAGGGCAACGGTGCACCGACACACTGGCCGGGTTGTGCCGGATGCACCGGCATTCTTCCGCCCCGATCCCGCCGAATGTCAGTCGCCGCCGCCGTCACGCCGTCCACCACCGCCACGTATGCGCAGCGCGTCGCCTTCGTGGCCGAGATCGCCGGGCGCCTGCACAGTTACGGAACGACGGCGCAGCGGTTGGAAGCGGCGGTCATCGCGTTGGCCCAGCAGCTGGACCTGGACTGCGAGCCGTGGTCCAACCCGACCGGGGTGATCCTCAGTTTCAGTGACCCGAGCAAGGCGATCGGGTCGAGCGACATCACGCGCGTGATCCGCCTGGCACCGGGCGAGAACGATCTGCACAAGCTCAGCGTCGCCGACTACATCGCCGACAGCGTGGCCAGTGGCCGCATGAGCATCGCGCAGGGCCACACGGCGCTGCGGCGGCTGGACCGCGAAGCGGACAACCGTAGCAAGGCGATGCAGGTATTGGCCTTCGGCCTGGCGGCGGGCAGCGTGGCGGGCCTATGGAAGTTGCCGTGGCTGGATATCGCGACGGCGGGCACGATCGGCCTGCTGATCGGGCTGTTGACGCAGTACACCGACCGACGGGCGGCCACCAAGGAGGCCGGCGATGCGCTGGCGGCGCTGTTGGCCGGTTTTGTCGCGACGGTGGTTGCGTCGATGTTGGGTTCGCTCAATCTCAACACGGTGATCATTGCTTCGCTCATCGTGCTGTTGCCGGGCATGGCCTTGACCAATGCGGTCAATGAGCTGGCGAGCCAGCATTGGGTGTCGGGCACGGCGCGGTTGGCCGGTGCGGTGACGACGGTGCTCAAGTTGACGGTCGGGGCGGTCATCGCGGTGACGCTGGCGCAGTATCTGGGCCTGGAGCCGGTGGTACGGGCGGTACGGCCGCAGGCGCACTGGGTGGAGTGGGCTTCTTTGCTGGTGGCGGCGTATGCGTTCGCGGTGCTGTTCAAGGCGAACCGGCGCGATTACGGTTGGGTGATGGCGGCGGCGATGGCCGGTTATGTAATTGCGCGTTATGCGGGGCAGGAGTGGGGTAGTCCGGCGGGGGTGTTTTGTTCGGCGATGTTGTTGACGGCGGCGGGCAATCTGTTCGGGCGCACGATCCAGAAGCCTGGGGCGTTGATCCGTTTGCCGGGGATCATCATGTTGGTGCCGGGTAGTACGAGTCTGCGGGGGTTTCTCAATCTGGTGCAGCAGCAGAATTTCGATGTGGGCCAGGCGGCGTTCCTGGCGGTGACCAATATTGTGATGGCGCTGGTGGCGGGGTTGTTGTTTGGGAATCTTTTGGTTCCGGCGCGGAAGAATCTTTAGGGGTTGGTTGGGTTTGGTGGGGAGAAGCGGGTAGTTGACGGCTGATGGTGCGTAGCAGTGGCTTGCGGCTTGCGGCTTGCGGCTTGCGGCTTGCGGCTTGCGGCTTGCGGTTTGAGGCTTGCGGCGGGCGATGGGCGATGGGCGATGGGCGGCGGGC
>DASWQJ010000211.1:0-4723 GCA_036403795.1 Stenotrophomonas sp. | reverse complement strand
CCGCGGTCCGGCGATAGACCACGCGACCCTCCTGGATCACACCGACGGCCAGGCCAGGCAGCTGGTAACGCTGCAGGGCTTGGTCGAACAAGCGATCGTAGGCGGCGGTGTCGTCGGCCTGGGCCGCACCGGCGAGAACACACAACATCAGCGCACCGGCGCACAGCGCGCCGGGGGACCACCTGCGGGATCTACTCACAAGGAACTCCGCGGCAACGGTCGCCGGACGATAGCGCGTCCGGCGACCGGGTGGATCAATAGTCCAACGTCACCACGAGCTGTGCATAGCGCGGTGCCTGGAAGCTCTCCGGATAGCGGAACAGCGGATTGGGCCCGCCGATCGCACCTTCGAACTCCTGGTTGACCGACAGCTTCTTCTGCTGGTTGGTGAGGTTGTACACCGCGAACTTCACCCGCAGGTTGGTCTCGTTGAACTCCTTCAACCAGGTCACGCTGGCACCCAGCTCATAGCTCCAGGGCAGGCGTCCGTAGCCACCACGGGCCGAGTGCGCAAACACCCGCTCGTCGGAGAACGTGGAATCGCAGTTCTCCACGCAAACGAAATAGCTGTGGTAGGCGGTTGCGTCGTACGGGTTGCCCACGCCGAACCCGGTGACCGGTCCGCCCGAGCGCGCATCCAGGGTGCCGCCAACCAACCAGTTGTCGGTGATCGCATAAGCACCGCGCAGCTTGGCCTGGTGGCGACGGTCGTTGGCCAGGTAGCCGTAGCCCCGGTAGTTGACCCACGGGTCGTCGAAGTTCTCGGTGCGGCCGGTGTCGGAGAAGTCGGTATCCGAGTTGACCGGGCCTTCGGCGTTGCCGCGGCCGTAGGCCAAGGTGTAAGACGCATTCAACGACCACTTGCCATCCCAGGCGCGGTCCAGTTGCAGTTCCAATGCCTTGTAGTCGCGCTTGGGCTTGTCCCAGCCGCGCTGGCCGATATAGGTCATGATCGGATCGCCGTCGGCGTCCAGCCCATCCTGGCGGTACATCGCCCAGCCTTCCTTCGCCGTGTCGACCGTCAGCCAGCCCATCGTGCCGTTGCAGTCGGTATCGCCCCACACGGTGACCTTCTCGCCGGGGTTGGCCATGACCCAGCCGACATAGCCATCCGGGCCGCATGCCCCGGTCGCGCTGATTTCCATGTCGTCGATGGCGTTGTTCAACTTGCGGTAGATGCCGCGCACGCCATACGACCACGCCTCGTTGATCGACTGCTGGAAGCCGATGATGGCTTCATCCTGGTAGACCGGATCCATGTCGCGATCCACTTCCGAACGCAGGTCACCGACGGTGCCATCGCCCTGCGAATTGTCGACCGGGCCGATCTGGGCACCGAGCACGGGCACCTGGTAGGGCGAGCCGTTGAGCTCGCGCGTCTCCCAGCCGGCCAGCGCGAAATAGGTGCGCTCGTCGAGCAGGCCGCCCGCCTGCTTGATGTTGATGACGTTGGCCACCGGCAGGAAGTAGCGGCCCACGTTGCCGAAGAGCTTCATCGTGCCGTCGCCCTTGACGTCCCACGAAGCGCCGAAGCGCGGCGCGATCATGTCGTCCATCTTGATGTAGCTGCGACCTTCACTGTCCTTGTTGTCGAACTGCTCCAGGCGCAGTCCCACGTTGAGCAGCACGTTGGGCGTGACCGACCAGTTGTCTTCGATGTAGTAGGCCGAGTTATCAGTCTCGAAGGTGCCGGCGATCTCGTAGCGACGGGCGCGCACATAAGCATTCACGCCGGCCGGCACGGTGCCGCCATTGACCAGCGTGGAACCCGGCGCGGTGCGGTACACGTTGTAGTAGATGCCGCCCGGGCCGGGGTACATGCGCTCGTAGTCCGAGGTGTTTTCCTCGCGGTCCAGGCCAAAACGCAGCAGGTGGTCGCCGAGGGACCACTCGAAGTCCAGGCGGCCCGCCTTGCGCTCATCCAGGCGCGACTCCACGGCCGAGTTGGTGGTGCAGCCCAGCGGGATGCCGGGCGGTGCAATGCCCGATTCGGACACCACGCGATTGCATTCGACGTCGGTCTGGCTGTAATTGGCGTAGTCGCGCTTGTTCTCACCCACCATCGCCTTCATCACGAAGTTGTCGGTGAAATGGCCCGTGTAGGTCAACGCATAATTGTCGCCACCGGTATTGGTGAAGATCGTGTTGCTGCGATCCCCGCGCGTGGCGGTGAGGTAGTCATAACTGTAGACGTCGGCGACGTTCTCATTCTTGTCGGAAAAACCCAGCAGCGACAAGCTGTGGTTGTCGGTGATGCGCCAATCGAGCTTGGCGCCCCAGAATCCGTTGTCCGCGTTGCCGTTGTTGAACGTACTGCCGTCGTCGCTGGTACTGAAGCCGCGGTTGTCGCGCGCTTCATACATGCCGAAGAAGAACAGACGGTCCTGCACGATGGCACCGGACCCCCAGACATTGAGCTTGTTTTGCGTGCCGCCGTCGTGGCTGGAGATGATGTAGGGCGAGCCGTCGGCCAGGAAATAGTCCTTCCCGCTTGATTGCCAGGCGCTGGGCTCGGCGGTCATTTCCGCGCCGGCATGGAACTCGTTGGTGCCCGAGCGCGTCACGGCATTGATCACGCCGCCGGTCGTGCGTCCGTACTCGACCGAGTAGCCGCCCGTCTTGACCTGGAACTCCTGGAAGAAGGCGAACGGCGCCGACGAGAACCCGACACGGTTGTAGAAATCGGTGACGTTCAGGCCATCGATGTACACCGCGTTCTCGGCCACGGAGGAGCCGCCAAAGGAGATGCCCTGGCCACCGAGTGAAGACTTGCCCGACACCACGCCCGGCGCCAGCAACGCGACCGACTTGAGGTCCTGGTCGACGGGAAGTCGGCCGATGTCTTGCCGGCTGATATTCATCGCCGACTCGGTCGAGGTGACGTCCACCATGGACACGACCTGCGGTGCGCGCACTTCCACGGCGCCCAGCGTGCTGATCGCCCCCACCGGTACATTGACCGTGGTCGCATTGCCCAGCGTCACCCGGATATCCCCGACCGCGACCGGTGCGCCACCACCGACCGACAGGGTCATCTGATAGCGGCCCGGCGCCAGTGCCGGAATGCGGTAGCTGCCATCGGGATTGACCGTGGTCGTGCGCGAAAACCCAGTCGCGGGGTTGCTCACCGTGACGGTGGCACCGCTCAAGGATTGCCCGCTTTCATTGACCAGGCGGCCGACGACCGCGCCGTCCTGAGCCATGGCCATCGGCGCGATGGATCCCATACACGCCGCCAACGCGACGCACAGCGCCGCCTTACGCAAGTTCTTGCCGTTCATCCCCTGCTCTCTCCTGCAGTTGTTGAAGTGGTGGGTGGCCGTGCCTGCGCCTAGCCGTCGGCGGCCGGCAGCACATGCCAGTCGAAGTGGTAATCCCATTGGTCGAAATAGAGGTTGCCGCCACGCCATTCGGCTTCGCCGCGCTGCGAATCCACGGTCTCCGAGCGGAAATGCTGCTTGGCTGGCACCAGGGGCTGTTCGTAGTCGTCGTTGAAGACGATGCGATACGCATCCAGGCCACCAAAGTAGAAGTCGCGCAGCGCCGGCTCGTCGCTGGCCAGTGCACCCGTGGTGACATCCATCGGGACCCAGCCATAGGGCGCCAGGTACAACCAGCCCCAGTCATGCAGGTTGGCGTAACCCACTGCATCGTCCGAGAACGTCCAACCAGACTGCCAACGCGCCGGAATGCCGTTCATGCGCAGCAGGGTCATCAACAGCAGCGTCTGCTGGCCGCAGTCGGCATGGCCTGCATGAAAGGCGTAATCGGAGATATTGCTGATGGTCGAGTATTCGCGCGCACCGCCCCAGGGGATGCGGTCCACGGCGGCAAACAGTTTGCGCGCGATGCGGTACGGATTCTTTTCATCGCCCACCACTTGGCGCGAGAACTCGCGCAGCGCCGGGGTAAACACCACATGCGGCGGTCTTTCGGCCAGATACGGCGCCAACGCCGCATCGGCCGGCGCCGTGCGCACCCGCGCCGGGTCGATAGCGAAATGGCGCGCGTAGATCGTCAACTCGTAGCTCACCGAGAACTTCGTCGGTTGCCCGGCCACGGCCTTGCGCTCGAGAAAGGCGGTGCGTTGCATCGTCGATTCCGGGGCGATCTTCGCGCCCTTCGGCTCGCTGCCCAGCAAGCGGATGCCTTCCTGCTGCCCGGCGATCGCGCGGGGATAGGGAATCCAGGCGCGCACGGTTTCGCCCGCCGGCACGGCATCGGCATTCACCGTCAGCGACTGGGTGATGCGCACATGGCGGGGCGTAAGGCTGGTGCTGTCCGGCGATGCGGACGCGGCGGCCATCACCTCGCGGTGGTGGGCATTGAGATTTTCGTACGGCCCGTCTTTTGGTGGTGGCGTGCCCGGCTTCTGCCGAGCGGCCGCCTGCGAACTGAGCCGAAACAGGTTGGCAGGCGCGCGATTGAAGTACCGACGCTCGCCGTCGATATCCAGGTGCTCCAGCAGGCCCGCCTGGTCCCAGGCCGCGAATTCTTCATCACGCAGATCGGGAATGGTGCGACGCAGCCGTTGCTTGGCGGCTTCGGCATCCAGGCTGAAATCCAGGCGCATCCGATGCATTCGCTCGCGCTGGAACAGGTAATCGTTGCGGCGCGCGTCGGTCAGCCCGGGCTGGGCCAGGGCCTCGTCGATCGTTCGCTCGGCCTGGCGAAACTGACCGGCGTCGATTTCGACGATGAGCTGCGGCAGCGCCACCGGCGC
>DASWQJ010000210.1:0-2095 GCA_036403795.1 Stenotrophomonas sp. | reverse complement strand
GCGCCAGCAAAAGGGAGAAGGCCGGCATAAAACGAGCCGCTCGAACCGCGACACACCACCCCGCCGGGCAGCGCCTGTTTGCCGCGAGTCGAAGAAGCCGGGCGCGGCGCCGACCCGCCTGAACAGGCAGGGGTGGTTGCGCTCCCCGGAAACCCGGATAATGCACAAAAGCCGGCCCGGGAATCTCGAACAGAAACCCGGTCCGGCTTTTTCCGTGTCTGGACCGGCCTGCGGTCGGCGTTCTCCCCGCTGGAGACGCCTAACTACCGCAATCGGCGCCAGGCCGATCATTCACAGCGGCCCCGATGGCCGCCCGTAGAGGAGTTACCCGTCATGGGTCAGTCAGTTGTCGTGCTTGGCGCTCAGTGGGGCGATGAAGGCAAAGGCAAGATCGTCGATCTGCTTACCGAAGAAATTGGCGCCGTAGTGCGCTTCCAGGGCGGCCACAATGCCGGCCACACCCTGGTCATCAACGGCAAGAAGACCGTTTTGCACCTTATTCCCTCCGGCATCCTGCGCGCGGACGCGCTGTGCCTGATCGGCAATGGCGTGGTGATCTCGCCGGCCGCGCTGAAGAAGGAGATCGAGGAGCTGGAAACCTCGGGCGTGGAAGTGCGTTCGCGCCTGAAGATCTCGCCGGCCGCGCCGCTGATCATGCCGTACCACATCGCTTTGGATCAGGCGCGTGAGAAGGCCGCTGGCGGCAAAGCGATTGGTACGACCGGTCGCGGTATTGGCCCGGCCTACGAAGACAAGGTGGCGCGCCGCGGCATCCGCATCGCCGACCTGCACTATCCCAAGCAGTTGGAAGAACTGCTGCGCACCGCGCTGGATTACCACAACTTCGTGCTGACCCAGTATCTGGGCGTGGAAGCGGTCGATTTCCAGAAGACGCTGGATGAAGCGCTGGCGTTCGGCGAGTACGTGCAGCCGATGAAATACGACGTGGCCGGCATCCTTCACGAGCTGCGCAAGCAGGGCAAGCGCGTGCTGTTCGAAGGCGCGCAGGGCGCGCTGCTAGACATCGACCATGGCACCTATCCCTACGTGACCAGCTCCAACACCACGGTGGGCGGCGCGCTGGCCGGCGCCGGCGTGGGCGCGCAGGACATCGACTACGTACTGGGCATCGCCAAGGCCTATGCCACGCGCGTGGGCGGTGGTCCGTTCCCGACCGAGCTGGACGACGAAATCGGGCAGGGCATTCGCGATCGTGGTGCCGAGTACGGTGCCTCGACGGGCCGTCCGCGCCGTTGCGGTTGGATGGATATCGTGGCGCTCAAGCGTGCAGTGGCCATCAATGGCATCAGCGGCCTGTGCATCACCAAGCTCGACGTGCTCGATGGCATGGAGAAGCTGCGGGTGTGCATCGCCTATGAATACCGTGGCAAGCGCACCGAATACGCGCCGCTGGATGCGCAAGGTTGGGAAGAGTGCACGCCGGTGTACCTGGATTTCCCGGGCTGGAACGAGAACACCCACGGCGTCACCGTGTGGGAAGAGTTGCCGCCGGCCGCGCGCGCGTATCTGCGGGCGCTGGAAGAACTGGCGGGCTGCCCGATTTCCATCGTCAGCACCGGACCGGACCGCGACCACACCATGGTGTTGCAGGATCCGTTCGCCTGATCGGCCGCAAGCGATTGCACGCGTGAAGGAAAGCCCCGCTCAAGCGGGGCTTTTTTGTGGGTCGATGGCGGCATGCATAAATATTCAACAAAACGGTTGACAAACGATCTTGTCGGCGTAATGTCAACCACATGGTTGAATATAGTCCCGAGCAGTTGAATGGCGTCTTTGGCGCGTTGGCCGATCCCACCCGCCGCGCGATGCTGCGCGACCTGGCCAGCGGTGCGAGGACCGTGGGCGAACTGGCGGCGCCCTTCGAGATATCGCTGGCGGGCGCGTCCAAGCACATACAAGTGCTGGAGCGGGCGGGCCTGGTCCGGCGGCAGGTGCACGGGCGCGTGCATACCTGCTCGCTGGAAGTGGCCCCGCTGCATGCCGGCGCCGAGTGGATCCGGCATTACGAACGCTTCTGGAACCAGAAACTCGACGCCCTGGACGCGCTGCTCAAGGCCGAGGACGCCGGCCGCGA
>DASWQJ010000209.1:0-11086 GCA_036403795.1 Stenotrophomonas sp. | reverse complement strand
CTGGCAGGCGTAGCGCGCTGCCATCGCCGACGCCTGGCCGTCGGCCGGCCCGGTACAATCGGACGCATGCCCGCCGATGCCCTCCAGATCACTGCGACGCTTGCGATCCCGCCCGGCGAGATCGTCGAGCGTTTCGTGCGTGCCAGCGGTGCGGGCGGGCAGAACGTCAACAAGGTGAGCACGGCGGTCGAGCTGCGGTTCGACATCGCCGGCTCGCCCTCGTTGCCCGAACCGGTTCGCACGCGCTTGTTGGCCCGGCGCGACCGCCGGGTCACCACCGAGGGCGTGCTGGTGATCGATGCGCAACGGTTTCGCACCCAGGATCGCAATCGCGATGACGCGCGGGTGCGCCTGGCCGAATTCATTGCCACCGGTCTGTCGGTCCCCAAGCGAAGGATTGCCACCAAACCCACCCACGGCTCGCAATTGCGCCGACTCGACGCCAAGCGCGGTCGAGCGCACGTCAAACGCGGCCGTTCTTCATCCGATTGGGAGTAGTGCTTGAGTCAAACGGACCTGCTGTTGCAGCCCGCCCCGCCCCTGATGCCGTCGGGCAGGCATTCGGCTTTCACCATCTGGTTGGCCCGCACCGTATTGCGGACCAGTGGCTGGAAAGTGGTCGGTACGCTGCCCAACGCGCCCAAGGCGGTGATGATCGTGGCGCCGCACTCGTCCAATTGGGACGGCTTGTGGGGTTTTGCCGCCAAGATCGCCCTGAATTTCGAAGTGCGCGTGCTCGGCAAGGCGCAGCTCTTCTGGTGGCCGCTGGGACCGCTGTTGCGGAAGCTGGGCGCCATCCCGCTGGACCGCAGCTCACCGCAAGGCACCATCGGCCAGGCCGTGCGGCTGCTCCGGAACTCGGAACGGATGTGGTACGCCATCACCCCCGAAGGCACGCGCAAGCGCGTGGAGCATTGGAAGGCCGGCTTCTGGAAGATCGCTCGCGACGCCGGCGTGCCGATCATCCCGACCTACTTCGACTATCCGACCAAGACCATCGGCGTGGGCGAGCTGTTCTGGCCCACCGAAGACCTGGACGCCGACATGGCCGCGCTGCGTGCGTGGTTCCGCCCGTGGCGCGGCAAGAACCGCGACACCCTCTGACCGACCTATTGCTCCGGGAGAGCCGCCCATGATCCTGTCTCGTCGTTCCTGGCCGCTGGCCGTGCTGCTGGCAGGTGCCGCCGGCACCGCGCTGGCCGCCGAGCCGGCCACGGTGCCTTCCCCGATCCCGGCGCCGGTGCTGGTGATCCACGGCGGCGCCGGCGTGGAAAAATCCGGCTTGTCCGCCGAAGAGCAGGCCGCCGCGCGCGCCGCGATGGCGCAAGCCTTGCGCACCGGCCACGCGGTGCTGCAGCAAGGGGGCAGCGCGGTCGATGCCGTCGCCGCCACCATCACGGTGCTGGAGGACGCGCCCCAGTTCAACGCCGGCCGCGGCGCGGTGTTCACCCACGACGGCCGCAACGAGTTGGACGCCGCCATCATGGACGGCGCCACCGGCCAGGCCGGTGCGATCGCCGGGGTGCATCGCGTGCGCAACCCCATCCAGCTGGCCCGCGCGGTGATGCAGCACTCCCCGCACGTGATGCTGGTGGGCGACGGTGCCGAAGCCTTCGCACAGACCCAGGGCATCCGCCTGGTCGACCCCGCCTACTTCCGCACTGAAAAACGCTGGCAGCAGCTGCAAAAAGCCCTCAAGGAAGAAGCCGCCCAGCAGGCCCACCAGGACCTGGAGACCGCCAAGCACTTCGGCACCGTTGGCGCCCTGGCCCTGGACACGCAGGGTCGCCTGGCCGCCGGCACCTCCACCGGCGGCATGACCAATAAACGCTACGGCCGGGTCGGTGACGCACCGCTGATCGGCGCCGGCACCTACGCCAACGCGCAATGCGCGGTGTCGGGCACCGGCTGGGGCGAGTACTACATTCGTGCCGTGGCCGCCTATGACATCTGCGCCCGCATGAAATACGCCGGCGAAAGCCTGCAGCAGGCCGCCGATACGGTGATCGACCAGCAGATTCCCGCCGCCGGCGGCAACGGCGGTGCCATCGCGCTGGACGCCCAGGGCCACGTCGCCTTCCCGTTCAACACCCAGGGCATGTACCGCGGCTGGATCGGCGCCGATGGCGTGCCGCACGTGGCGATCTTCGAGAACTGAGGCCCGAAGCGGAAAAACGGGGTCAGGTTCAGTTCGCAAGGCGAACCGAACCTGACCCCGTTTTCCGCTTCGGCCTCGTTTCCCCCTCAGCCAATGGCACATGACGCCCGCGTCCCCAACGCGCTAGGGTGCCGCCACTGTCGTAATCCCATTCCCCAGGAGCCACACTCCATGTCGCGTACCGTCGTTCTGGCCGCTGCCATCAGCCTGGCTCTGGCAGCCTGCTCCGGTAAAGAGTCGCCCACCGTGTCCGAAAATGCCGCACCCACCGCTGCCCAGACACCCGCCCCGGCGGTCAACGCACTGCTGACCGCCAGCACCCTGCCGTTCCAGGCCCCGCCTTTCGACAAGATCCAGGACAGCGACTTCGTCCCGGCCTTTGACGACGGCATGAAGCAACACCTGGCCGAAATCCGCAAAATCGCCGACAGCACCGAAGCGCCCACCTTCGACAACACCTTCTTGCCGATGGAGCGCAGCGGCGAAACGCTCAAGCGCACCGCGCTGGTGTTCTTCGGCGTCGTGCAGGCCGACACCAACGACGCACGCCAGAAGATCCAGGAAGAGGTCGCGCCCAAGCTCGCCGCCCACCAGGACGAGATCAGCCTCGACCCGAAACTGTTCGCCCGCGTAAAGACCGTCTACGACCAACGCGACACGCTCAACCTCGAGCCGCAGGCCAAGCGCCTGGTCGAACGCACCTACGACCAGTTCGTGCGCGCCGGCGCCCTGCTCTCCGAAGCCGACAAGACCTCGCTGCGCAAGCTCAACATTGAAGAGACCACCCTCTCCACCCAGTTCCACACCAAGCTGGTGGCCGCCACCGCCGCGGCTGCCGTCGTGGTCGACGACAAGGCCCGCCTGGACGGCATGTCCGACAGCGACATCGCCGCCGCCGCCGAAGCCGCCAAAGGCAAGAAGCTCGATGGCAAGTTCCTGATCGCCTTGCAGAACACCACGCAGCAGCCGGTGCTCGCCTCGCTGAAGAACCGCGAGTTGCGTGCCGAGGTGCTCAAGGCCTCCGAGACCCGCACCTCGCGCGGCGACGCCAACGACACCCGCCAGACCATCCAGCGCCTGGCCCAGCTGCGCGCACAGAAGGCCAAGCTGCTCGGCTTCGACAGCTACGCCGCCTACAGCCTGGGCGACCAGATGGCCAAGACCCCGGCCACCGCACTGAAGTTGCTCAACGACACCGTGCCGGCCGCCACCGCCAAGGCACGCGGCGAAGTGGCCGAAATGCAGAAGGTCATCGATGCCCAGAACGGCGGCTTCAAGCTCGCCGCTTCGGATTGGGACTTCTACGCCGAGCAGGTCCGCAAAGCCAAGTACGACCTCGACGAGTCGCAGATCAAGCCGTACTTCGAACTCGACAACGTCCTGCAGAACGGCGTCTTCTTCGCCGCCAACCAGCTGTACGGCCTGACCTTCAAAGAGCGCAAGGACATCCCGGGCTACCACCCGGACGTGAAGGTCTACGAAGTGTTCGACAAGGACGGCACTTCGCTGGCGCTGTTCTACACCGACTATTACAAGCGTGACAGCAAGTCCGGCGGCGCCTGGATGGGCAACTTCGTCGAGCAGGACGGCCTGGCCGGCACCAAGCCGGTGGTCTACAACGTGGCCAACTTCACCAAGCCTGCCCCGGGCCAGCCGGCCCTGCTGAGCTTCGACGACGTCACCACCATGTTCCACGAGTTCGGCCACGCGCTGCATGGCATGTTCTCGAACGTGAAGTACCCCTCGATCGGCGGCACCAGCACCAGCCGCGACTTCGTCGAGTTCCCCTCGCAGTTCAACGAGCATTGGGCGACCGATCCGAAGGTCTTTGCCAACTACGCCAAGCACTACCAGAGTGGCGAAGCGATGCCGCAGGCGCTGGTCGACAAGATCCAGAAGGCCAAGACCTTCAACCAGGGTTATGCGACCACCGAGTACCTGTCGGCCGCGCTGCTTGACCTGGGCTGGCACACCCTACCGGCCGACGCGCCGCTGCAGGACGTGGACCAGTTCGAAGCCGCCACGTTGAAGAAGTCCAAGGTCGACCTGGCGGAAGTGCCGCCGCGCTACCGCACCAGCTACTTCGATCACATCTGGGGCGGTGGCTATTCGGCCGGTTACTACGCCTACTTCTGGTCCGAAGTACTGGACCACGATGCGTTCGAGTGGTTCAAGGAAAACGGCGGGTTGACCCGTGCCAACGGCGATACCTTCCGCGACAAGATCCTCTCGCGTGGCAACACGGTGGAGCTGTCGACCCTGTACCGTGATTTCCGCGGCAAGGATCCCAGCGTCGAGCCGCTGCTACAAAATCGCGGCCTGAAATAATCCGCGAGCAGGATGCGTGTCACGACGGGATGGCTTCGGCCATCCCGTCGTCGTTTCAGGCCATTGGTAGGGATGACCTCAGTCACTGTGCCGGCCCATCGCCGCGGCGTAGCGTGGTGAAAACTTCGCCAGGAGCCGATCATGCCGAACGCCGATGTCCTGCCTACCCGGGGTGCCCGCCTGCGTCAGTGGTTGCGTCGCGAGTTGCTGCCCCTGGCCGTCATGCTGCTGCTGTTGAGCGTGGCGCGTTCGTCTTTCGCCAATCACTACCAGGTACCCAGTGGCTCGATGCAGCCCACCCTGATGCCCGGCGATCGCGTGGTGGTCGACATGTGCAGCTACGGCCTGCGGCTGCCTTTCACCAACCATCTGCTGCTGCGTGGCGAGCAGCCGGCGCGAGGGTCGGTGGTGGTGTTCGATTCACCGGCCGATGGCACGCGCTTGATCAAGCGCGTGGTGGCCGTCGGGGGCGATGAGGTGGCGCTGCACGAGGGCCATCTGAGCATCAATGGTCGGCCACTGGCCATCGACGCGAACCAGGAGAGCTTCGATGGCTTGCGTGCGCAGCTGGACCTGCGCGATGGGGGCGGACCCGACATCGCTGGCATGACAGTCCCGGCAGGCCAACTGCTGATGTTGGGCGACCACCGCGGCAACAGCCTGGATGGTCGCTATTTCGGGCTGGTGGAATCGGATCGCGTGTATGGCCGCGCCCTGGGCGTGTATTACCGGCGCGGCGAAGGCCTGCAATGGACGCGGCTGTAAGCGGCGCGCCGCACGGCGGGACCCGTTCGATCCACGGCATCGCCGCCCTCCGGTCGCGGACCAGGTCGGGGCGAGCACCCGCAGTTTTCGTCCGCAGCGCAGCGATTCAGACGCGTACCTGACGCGCGTCGCCCGCGCCGCGCGTCGCCGTCAATGACCGATCAACCGACCTTCGTCCACACTGCCCATTCGTAGCCATCCGGATCAGCGAAGTGGAAGCGCCGGCCACCGGGGAAGTCGAACACCGGCTTGACGATGCGACCCTCCGCGCGTTCCACCGCGGCCTGGCTGGACGACAGATCGTCCGACGACAAGACCACCAGCGCGCCACCGGGGCGTGCGGCGCCATGAAAGAAACCCCCGGTGAGGCGACCATCGCGGAATTCGCAATAGTCGGGCCCGTACGCCTGGAATGTCCAACCGAACGCTTCGCCGAAGAACCGGCGCGATGCCTCGATGGAGCTGACGGCGAATTCGAGATAGTCGATCTGGTGGGGGGCGTCGGGGCGTGTGCTCATGGCTGCAGTTCTATCCAGGGAAGAGTGTGCAGTATCGACCGTGGGCGTATCGGTTGGCTTGAAAGAAACGGCCATCAGCGAACGTGTCGACGGACCAGCTCGCGGGGGGCCAGGCCGGTGAGGTCACGCGCGTCGTGCACCAGATGGGCAGCGTCGGCATAACCGGCGGCCATGGCCGCATCGGTCAGCGTGCGCGCATGGGGTGCCTCGCGCAGCAACCGCTGCAAACGCAAGATGCGGTCCAAGGTCTTGGCCCCGTAGCCGAAGTGCGCCTGGCTGCGACGGCGCAGCACGCGTTCGCTCATCCCCAGCTCGCGCACGAGCGTGCCGAGGCGCGGCGCCTGGCCGCTCGCGAGCCGCTCGAACAGGTGCGCCATCGCGGGATCGCGAGTCGGGCTGCGGGCGGCCACGGCATGGGCCAGGCGCAGGCCCGCGCATGCGGGATCGCGCAGCAGGTCGCTCTCCAACGCATCGGCGCCAGCACCCCACAGCAGTCGCAATGGCACGCGTTGATTGCAGAGCTCGTGCAGCGGCGCGCGCAGCAGTGCCAGCGCGGCGCCGGGCGCCAACCGTAGGCCGATCAACCGGCTGCCAGGCAGCAACGCCGCCTCTTGCGCAACCCGATCCGGCCCGGCCACGAACACTTCGCTGCCATTCCAGATCAGATCGACGCAGCCGTCCGGCAACACCTGCACTGGCGGCGCGGGTTCGGCAGCAGACTGATAACGCCAGATCTGCCGCACGCTTTCTCGTAGCGCCGCAGGCGGTGCCACTTCGAGATAACCGGGAGACACTCCGCTCATGGCGCCACCCTGGCGGCAGTGATGCACGCGGCACCCGCGAGCGTGTGCCCAGGCGTCCGGGATGCAGCCTCGCAGTGGCATGACACCGGTCCGTTCAACGCTCCGACTGCCCACTGTCTTCATACGTGCGCGGCGCAAACAGATCCGGCCGGATCAGCTCGATGAAGGCGCGCGCCTGCGGCGACAGATACTTGCCCTTTCGCACCACCACGCCATAGCTGCGGGTCGGGAAATAATCCTTGAGCGAGCGCATCGCCAGCTTGTCGCGGTCGGCATCGGTCAGGCTGATCGCGGTGACGATCGAGATGCCCATGCCCATCGCCACGTACTGCTTGATGACCTCCCAGCCACCCACTTCCAGGGCGACGGTGTAGGGCACGCGCGCGCGCTGGAATACCAGGTCGACCAAGCGATAAGTGACCTGGCGGCGCGGGGGCAGGATCAACGGATAGGGCGACAGGTCTTCCAGGGTGAGGCGCGCCTTGCTGGCCAACGGGTGGTCGCGCGGCGTGATCAGCACCTGTTCGAACTGGTAGACCGGCGCGTAGTTCAGGTCGGCAGGCACATCCAACATCGAGCCCACGGCCAGGTCGACGGCGTCTTCGCGCAGCAGCTCGGTGCCATCGGCGCTGATCGCGTTGTGCAGGGTCAGCCGCACGTCCGGATGGCGGGCGCGGAACTCCCCCACGATCTTGGGCAGCAGGTACAGGATGGTGGAGCTGTTGGCCGCGACATTGAGTTCGCCGGCATCCAGGCCCTGCACCTTGTCGCGGAAACTGGCCTCCAATCCGTCCAGGCTTTCCACCAGGGGTTGCGCCATTTCGTACAGCAGCTGTCCCTCCCGGCTGGGCGACAGCCGCCTGCCGCTACGCTCCAGCAGCACCACGCCCAGCTCCCGCTCAAGCGCCTGCAATTGCTGGGTCACCGCCGGCTGGCTGACGAACAAGGCCTCCGCCGCTCGCGACACCGACCCCAACCGCACCGTCTGGCAGAAAGCCCGGAGCGGCTTGAGCTTGTCGGATTTGTAGGAAAACCGAGGGCTTGGGGTTCGGGGAGTAGCCATGGCGTGACTAATATAAGCCAGGCTTATTTAAGGCATTGCGAAAACTGCTTTGTCAAATAAGACGCAGCGGCGCACCTTGGGCTCAGTTCGAAACGCAGGGTCCCCCCATGTCCGCCATCGCTTTCGCCCGTCCTGAGTCCATTGATCGCCCGACTCCCGGCATCTCGCTGACCGCCAATGTGGCTAGCCAATCCGAGCTGCTACCGCCGCCGGTGCTGGCACTATTGGTCTCACTGCATCGTGCGATCGAGCAGGGCCGGCAAACCCGCCTGGCCGCCCGTCGCGAGCGCCAGGGGTTCTTTGACCAGGGCGGCTTGCCGGACTTCCGGACCGACACCGCTGCCCTCCGCGAAGGGGACTGGCAGGTCGCCCCGATCCCCGCCGTGCTGCAGGACCGCCGCGTCGAGATCACCGGCCCCACCGATCCCAAGATGGTCATCAACGCGCTCAACTCCGGCGCCAGGGTGTTCATGGCCGACTTCGAGGATTCCACCTCGCCGACCTGGCGCAACCTGTTGGCCGGACAGCGCTCCCTGGCCGGCGCGGTGCGCGGCGACCTGAGCTTCGACACGCCGGCCAAGCACTACGCGCTCAAGCCGCTGGAGCAGCAAGCCGTGCTGATCGTGCGCCCGCGCGGCTGGCACCTGGATGAAAAGCACGTGCTGATTGATGGCCAGCCGATCGCCGGTGGCCTGTTCGACGCGGCGCTGTTTGCCTTCCACAACGCCCGCACACTGATGCAGCGCGATCGCGGCCCGTATTTGTACCTGCCCAAGCTGCAGTCGATGGAAGAGGCCGCGCTGTGGGAAACCGCGCTGGCCCATATCGAAGCGATGCTCGGCCTGCCGCATGGCCAGATCAAGGTCACCGTGCTGATCGAAACGCTGCCGGCGGTGTTCGAGATGGACGAGATCCTGCACGCGCTGCGCGATCGCATCGTGGGACTGAATTGCGGGCGCTGGGATTACATCTTTTCGTACCTGAAGACGTTCCGTCGCCATCCCGATCGCGTCCTGCCCGAGCGCGGCCAGGTCACGATGACCCAGCCGTTCCTCCAGGCGTATTCGGAACTGTTGATCAAGACCTGCCACCGCCGCGGCGCGCATGCGATGGGCGGCATGGCGGCGCAGATTCCGATCAACCACGACGAAGCCGCCAACGAGCAGGCCATGGCCCGCGTGCGTGCCGACAAGCTGCGCGAAGTCGCCGCGGGCCACGACGGCACCTGGGTCGCGCATCCGGCGCTGGTGCCGGTGGCGCGCGCGATCTTCGACGAACATATGCCGGGGCCCCACCAGCACGGCGTGCTGCGCCAGGACGTGCAGGTGGGCCGAGACGAGTTGATCGCGCCAAGCCCCGGCACCGTCACCCGTGCCGGCTTCGAGAACAACGTCGAGGTGTGCGTGCGTTACCTCGGCGCCTGGCTGGACGGCAACGGCTGCGTGCCGATCCATCACCTGATGGAAGATGCCGCGACCGCCGAGATCAGCCGCGCGCAGATCTGGCAATGGCTGCACAACGAACGCCAACACCTGGACGACGGCACCGCGATCGACCAGGAACTCCTGCAGACCACCCTGCGAAATCTTCCCGCGAAACTGGGCAATGTGTCCGCCTTGCCCGGCGCCACCCGCATCGATGAAGCGATCGCGCTGCTCGACACGCTGAGCCGCCACGACGAATTGGCCGACTTCCTCACCTTGCCGGCCTACCAGCGCATCGACTGATCACGGCGCCACGCCTCCGTTCGATCCACCGCACCTGCACCGGCGCTCGCGCGCCGGGTCCGCCCCGCTGTCGCATCCCCACTACCGGAGTACGTCATGAGCAAGCTGCCGACCGCCGAACAGATCCAGCGCGACTGGGATACCAATCCGCGCTGGGAAGGCATCACCCGCCACTACACCGCCGAAGACGTGGTGCGACTGCGCGGCACCGTGCACGTGGAGCATTCGCTGGCCCGCCTGGGCGCCGAAAAGCTGTGGCGTTACCTGCACGAAAAGGATTTCGTCAACGCCCTGGGCGCGCTGACCGGCAACCAGGCCATGCAGCAGGTGAAAGCCGGCCTCAACGCGATCTACCTGTCGGGCTGGCAAGTCGCCGCCGATGCCAACCTGGCCGGCCAGATGTATCCGGACCAGTCGTTGTATCCGGCCGATTCGGTGCCGGCGGTGGTCAAGCGCATCAACAACACGCTGCTGCGCGCCGACCAGTTGCACCACGCCGAGGGCAAGGACGACATCGACTTCCTGCAGCCGATCGTGGCCGATGCCGAGGCCGGCTTTGGCGGCGTGCTCAACGCCTTCGAGCTGATGAAGGGCATGATCGAAGCCGGCGCGGCCGGCGTGCACTTCGAAGACCAGCTGGCCTCGGTGAAGAAGTGCGGTCACATGGGCGGCAAGGTGCTGGTGCCCACGCGCGAGGCGATCGAGAAACTCAACGCCGCGCGCCTGGCCGCCGACGTGATGGGCGTGCCGACCCTGCTGGTGGCGCGCACCGATGCGGAAGCCGCCGACCTGTTGACCAGCGATATCGATCCGAACGATGCGCCCTTCACCACCGGCGAGCGCACGGTCGAAGGCTTCTACAAGACCCACAAAGGGCTGGACCAGGCGATCAGCCGTGGCCTGGCCTACGCACCGCACGCCGATCTGATCTGGTGCGAGACCGGCAAGCCGGACCTGGAGTTCGCGCGCCAGTTCGCCGAAGCCATCCATGCGAAGTTCCCGGGCAAGCTACTGGCCTACAACTGCTCGCCCAGCTTCAACTGGAAGAAGAACCTGGACGACGCGACGATCGCCAGGTTCCAGAAGGAGATCGCCAGCTACGGCTACAAGTTCCAGTTCATCACCCTGGCCGGCTTCCATTCGTTGAACTATTCGATGTTCAACCTGGCACATGGGTACGCACGCCGCCAGATGAGTGCGTTCGTGGAGCTGCAGGAGGCCGAGTTCGCCGCCGCCGACAAGGGCTTTACGGCGGTCAAGCACCAGCGCGAGGTGGGCACCGGTTATTTCGATGCGGTGACGCAGGCGATCCAGCAGGGCAAGTCCTCGACGACGGCCTTGTCTGGCTCGACCGAGGAGGAGCAGTTCCACAGTGAGAAGGCGGCCTGACTTCGGACGCTTTAGCCGTCGGGGGCAGCGAGTGAGGCGCAGCCACTGATGGAGCGAGCGAGCAGGCAGCATTGAATCGGCCCTCGGGAGGGGCCGGGCCCGGGGAGACCTGGGCCTCTTTTTTTTTGGTCCTCTCCCTTATCCGAGGCGCTTTTGGATCGCGGCTTGCGCGTTGGGTTTTTTTGTTGAGGGCGCGGTGGGTTTTGGGCGGTTGGTTGTACTGGCTTACGGTGCGGGCCCCGAGCTGCCGGGATGGTGGGTCGCGGTTCGAGCGGCCATCCATGGCCGCACTCACCGCACGTGGGCCATCCATGGCCCACTGACCCACCACCCCG
>DASWQJ010000208.1:0-8452 GCA_036403795.1 Stenotrophomonas sp. | reverse complement strand
GACAGGTTGACTTCTCGCCATGGCGAGAAGTCAACCTGACCCCGTTTTCGCTTCAGTATCCGCCGTGGACCGGCCGGTGGGCCTTGACCGCCATCACCATGCCCAGGCCGGCCAGCAAGGAGACCGCGGACGTGCCGCCGTAGCTCATCAGCGGCATTGGCACGCCCACGACCGGCAGCAAGCCGGAGATCATCCCGCCGTTGACGATGACGTAGACGAAGAACGCCAGACCGGTCGCCCCGGCCAACAATCGCGAATACGTGTCGCGCGACTGCGACGCGATCCACAGGCAGCGCGCGATCACCACCAGGTACAACGCCAGCACGGTGGCCACCCCGATCCAGCCGAATTCCTCGCTCAGCACCGAGAACGCGAAATCGGTGGTCTGCTCCGGAATGAAATTCAGGTGGGACTGTGACCCCAGCCCCCAGCCCTTGCCACTCAACCCACCCGACCCGATCGCGATCTTCGACTGGATGATGTTCCACCCTGCCCCCAACGCATCGTTCTCCGGATTGAGGAACATCATGATCCGGTCCTTCTGGTAGGGCCGCAGCAACCAGAACCAAGCGATCGGCGCGACCGCCGCCACCCCGCCCACGCCGACGCCCACCCACCACCAAGGCAATCCGGCCAGCAACAGCACGAACACACCGCTGGCCGCGATCAGCACGCCCGTGCCGAAATCCGGCTGCAACATGATCAACGCTGTCGGTACGCCGATGATCGCCAGGCTCACCAACACCGTGGCAATACGCGGCGGCAGCGGCATGCGGTGCAGATACCAGGCCACCATCATCGGCAGGCTGATCTTCAACAGCTCGGCGGGTTGCAGGTAAAACACCTTGAGATCCAGCCACTGCCGACCGTATTTGCCCGTGCCCAGCACGAACACCGCCAGCAGCGGCAACATCGACAAGGCATAGATCAACGGCGTCCACGCGCGCAGGCGCAACACCGACATCCGCGAAATTCCCCACATCGCCGCCACGCCGATCGCAAACCGCACGCCCTGCGCCATGACCAGGTGATCGCCATTGACCGCGCCGCCGGCGCTCTTCAGCACCGCCAAGCCGATCGCCATCAGCGCGGCCAACGCCAGGCACAACATCCAATCCAGCGTGCTGGCGAAGCGCTGCACCATCTCCAGCAACCAGCGCAGGAAATCGCTCACTGGTCTTCCTCCGGCATCACATCGGGCAGGGCCGGCGCGTTGGACGTCGTGGACAGGCGCGTGGGATCGATGGCCACTGCGCTGCCGCCCACGCTGACCTGCGGCAGCTCCTGAAGCGCCAGCGCCGCCTCGTCGCCGGCGCGCCGCGGCTCGTGCGATTCGCTGTCGATCTGCACGACACCCACCGCCGTGCTCCCGCGTGCACTGTCCAGCGGTTCCACCCCCGGCGGCATCTTGCCCAACATCCACGCATCGAAGATCTTGCGCGCGATCGGGCCCGCCGTGCTGGCGCCGTAGCCGCCGCCTTCCACCGCGATGGCCACGACGAAGGTCGGGTTGTCGGCCGGCGCGAAGCCGACGAACAGCGAGCGGTGCCGCAGGTGCATCGGCAACGAGCGTGGGTCGACCGCCGCCACGCCCTTGCGGCTGGCGACCTGCGCGGTGCCGGTCTTGCCGGCGATCGCATAAGGCGCGCTGGCGAACAATGAGTAGCCGGTGCCACCGGGCCGCATGGTGTCCATCATGCCCTGGCGCACGACTTCGACATTAGCCGGCGTCGGGGTGATGGGCTTGCCGGGCGGCTGTGCCTGCGGCTGCCATTGCGCATCGAATCCACTGCGCTCGGCGACCACCAGGTGCGGCTGGCGCAACTGTCCGCTGGCGATACCGGCCACCCCGCGCACCAATTGCAGCGGCGTCACCTTCCAATCGCCCTGGCCGATGGAGATGTTGACGGTGTCGCCCGGATACCAGCGTTCCTTGCGCGACTTCATCTTGTAGGCGGGCGACGGCAGGATGCCGGTGATCTCGCCGGACAGGTCGATGCCGGTGCGCTGGCCCAGTCCGTAGCCCTCCATGAAGTGGTCGAAGCGCTCGATCCCCATGTCCAGCGCCAGCTTGTAGTAGTACGTGTTGACCGACTGGGCGATGGACTTGCGCAGGTCGGTCCAGCCATGGCCGCCGCGATGCGAGTCGCCCCAGCCCCGGCTGGTGCCCGGCAGGTAGAACATGCCGGTGGACAGCACGCGGTCTTCGGGTCGGCGCACACCGCTGTCCAGGCCGGCCAGCGCGATCAACGGCTTGATGGTCGAGCCGGGCGCCACGCCACCCAGCACCAGACGATTGAATTGCGGACGCGACGGGTTGTCGTTGAGTGCCTTGAAGTCGGCGTGGGAGATGCCGTTGACGAACAAATTGGGGTCGTAGCTCGGCAGGCTGACCATGGCCAGGATTTCACCCGTGCGCGGATCCATCGCAATCGCCGCGCCTTCGAAGTCACCGAATGCGGCGGCCATCGCGCGTTGCAGGTCGGCATCGATGGACAGCCGCAGGTCGGCACCGGACTGCGCGGGCACGCGGCCGACGGTGCGGATCGCGCGACCCTGCACATTGGTCTCGACCTGCTCGTAGCCGACCTGGCCGCGCAAGGCCTGCTCGTAGTAACGCTCCAGGCCGGACTTGCCGATATGGGTGAGGGCCGCATTGCCCTCGCCCAGGGTTTCCAGGTCTTTGTCGTCCACGCGGCCGACATAGCCGATCACATGCGCGAACAGGTCGCCATAGGGATAGCGCCGGGTCAGGTAGGGCTCGAGTTCCACGCCGGGGAAGCGCCAACGCTCCACCGCAAACCGCGCCATCTCCTCATCGCTCATGCGCAGGCGCAAGGTCACCGGCAAGAAGCTGCGGCGTGCCTTGCGTTCGCGGTTGAAACGCTCCCGGTCCTCCGGCGAGATGACGATGATCTTGCCGAGCTCGACCAGCATCGCCTCCATGTCGGCGACCTTGTCCGGCGTCACGTCCAGCCGGAAGGCCGGCACGTTTTCGGCCAGCAGGCGGCCGTTGCGGTCGTAGATCATGCCGCGCCCGGGCACCACCGGCCGCGGCTTGATGCGGTTGGCCTCCGAGCGGGTGGAGTAAACCTCGTGATCGAGCACTTGCAGTTTGAAATACCAGGCGCCCAGGCCGGCCAGGCACAGCAGCACCACGGCGAATCCGAGCACGGCACGGCGCCGGAACTGCTCGGCTTCGGCATGCGGATTCTTGGCGTGGCGGCGCGGCTGCATGGGGCTTACTTGCGGCGGCCCAGGCGCACGGAGTCGAGCATGAGGAACACCAACGGCCACAGCGCCATGCCCAGCAGCGGCGCCCACCAGTAAGCCCACGGCAGGGTGGATTCGCCCAAGGCCAGGTGCAGTGCAGCGGTGACGATGCGGTCGTTGAGCAGCAAGCCACCGATTGCCAGTGCTTGTTGCGAGATCGGGAAGAAGCGCAGGCGCGCACGGAAGCGCTGCAGGATGAAGGTCATGATGACCAGGCGCAGTGCCTGTTCGCCCAGCAGCCCGCCATACAACAGGTCGCCGATCACGCCCACGACGAAGGCAAAGCCCAGTCCGACCCGGTCAGGCTCTTCAATCACCCAGTAGGCGAGCACCAGTGCCAGCCAATAGGGTCGCAAGGGCTGTACCACCAGGGGCAACGGCAACAGGCCAAGCAGCAGCGCGAAGACGACGCTGACCGGCAGCACCCATTGCTTGCGGCGGATCATCGGCGCACCTCTTGCGCAGGCGGCGGCGTCTGCTGGCGAGCATTGGCGGGCGCGGCGCCGGACGTCTCGGCGGAGGCATTGCCACGCGTCGGCGGGTGGGCGGTCGCTGGTGCGCGCGTGCCGGCCCCCGGCGCTGGCACTGCGGAGGCATCGGTGGCCTGCGGGCGCGCCGCGGGCGCGTGGGCGTCCGGCGGGGGCGCGGCATCGGGTCCCGACGCGCCGGCGCGCACGTCGGGGCGCTGGACCGCGCCGCCTGCCGGGGTGGCCGACGGTGGCAGCACGCGCCATTCGCGACTCTTCAGCAGTAGGACGTCGCGACCGCGATCGAGCTTGGCGGCCGGCTTGAGCTGGCCGACCAGGAAGGCGTGGGAGTCGTCGGGCCGCAGTTCGGCCACGGCACCCACCGGAAAGCCCGCAGGGAAGCGTCCGCCCAGACCGGAAGTGACGATTTCATCGCCAATTTCCACTCCCGCGCTGAGCGGTATGTCGCGCAGCTCGAGGCGGTCGCCGCGCCCGTAGGCGATCAGGCGCACGCCGTTGCGCGCCACCGTGACCGGCACCGCGTGGTCGGGATCGGTCAGCAACAACACGGTCGAATGCGCCGGTGAGGTGGAGATCACCTGTCCCATCAGGCCACCCGCGTCGATGACTGCCTGCCCGACATGCACGTCGTCGCTGCTGCCGGCGTCGAGCACCAGTCGCTGCCGCGTCGGGTCCAGGTCGATATCCAGGATCGGGGCCAACTGCACGTCCAGGCCGTTGCGCTCGGCGGCGTTGAGCAGCTCGCGCAACTGGGCGTTGTCCAGGGCGGCGGTCTGCAGGCGGGTCAGCCGTGCATTGGCGATCAGCAATTGATTGCGCAGTTCGCGGTTCTCATCGACCAGTTGCCCGTGGGTCGCGGCATTGTCCTTGACCTGCATGCCGATCCGTCCCGGCAGGCCGGCCAGGGCCCAGACCGGCTGCACCAGCACAGTGGTGCGCATGCGCAGTTGCGACAGCCACCCGCCGCGGGCATCCAGTGCGATCAGGATGACGGCCAGGGTGAGGTAGGCCAGCAAGCGCAAGGTGCTGGCGGCATCACCGGGGCGTGGGGCGATGGGAGGTCCGGCGTAGGGCGGCACGTGCGGAAGGAGGACTTGAGGTCAGGGGGCCGGGGTCAGGTCGCGATCGTGCCGGTCGGCAGGTGCCGGTCGCGAACCGGTCCCGCCGTTGGCCGCGTCGGCGTATTCGCCGCGCGGCCGGATCAGGCTCATTCCGGGGCGAAGAATTCGTTGCCGTGCATGTCCACCAGCTCCAGCGCACGACCACCGCCGCGAGCCACGCAGGTGAGCGGATCGTCGGCGACCTGCACGTGCAGGCCGGTTTCTTCGGAGATCAGGCGATCCAGGTCGCGCAGCAGCGCACCACCGCCGGTCAGCACGATGCCGCGCTCGGCGACGTCGGCGCACAGTTCCGGCGGGGTCTGCTCCAGCGCCAGCTTGACCGCGGACACGATGCCCGACAGCGGCTCGTGCAGCGCTTCGAGCACCTCGTTGGAGTTGATCTTGATCATCTTCGGCACGCCCTCGGCCAGGTTGCGGCCGGAGATCTCCATCTCCTGCACCACGGCCTGCGGGTAGGCGCAGCCGATTTCCAGCTTGATGCGCTCGGCGGTGGCTTCACCGATCAGCATGCCGTGGTTGCGGCGCACGTAATTGGTGATCGACTCGTCGAAACGGTCGCCACCCACGCGCACGGACTGCGAGTACACAATGCCGTTCAGCGAGATGACCGCCACTTCGGTGGTACCGCCGCCAATGTCGATGACCATCGAGCCGCGCGCCTCGGTCACCGGCAAGCCGGCACCGATCGCGGCCGCCATCGGCTCTTCGATCAGGTACACGTCGCGGGCACCGGCCTCTTCGGCCGATTCCTTGATCGCGCGGCGCTCGACCTGGGTGGAACCGGCCGGCACGCAGACCAGTACGCGCGGGCTGGGACGCAGGAAGCGCGACTTGTGGACCTTCTTGATGAAGTGCTTGAGCATCGCCTCGGTGTAGGTGAAGTCGGCAATGACGCCGTCCTTCATCGGGCGGATGGTGGTGATGTGGCCCGGGGTGCGCCCGAGCATCTGCTTGGCCTCGGCCCCGACCGCGGCCACCGAGCGGGTTCCACCAATGGCCCGGTCCTGGCGCACCGCGACCACGGAGGGTTCGTTCAGCACGATGCCCTGCCCGCGTACATAGATCAGGGTATTGGCCGTGCCCAGGTCGATGGACAGGTCATTGGAGAACATGCCGCGCAGTTTCTTGAACATCGGGGGAGTGGTTCCTGGGGTCGTGCCCGGGCGCCGCGTGGCGAAAAAATGGGCAGAAAAGCGAAGTCCGCTAGCGTAGCAATCCCCCCGGGCACCGGCAAGGAAAACCGCAGGGTTGGCGGGCTTCTTCAGGTTGGGCGTCGATTTGGCCCACAACCGCTTCTGGCCCTGAACGGCCGCAGCCGTTAACCTTTGCGCCGCGGCGCGCCTGCCGCCCCCCAGGCCGCCCGGCGGCTGGCGGGCCTCTCCCCACGCAAAGGCCTTACCTGATGTCCGCCCTGATCTGCGGTTCCCTCGCCTACGACACCATCATGGTGTTCCCGGACCAGTTCAAGAACCACATCCTGCCGGACAAGGTGCACATCCTGAACGTGTCGTTCCTGGTGCCGCGGATGCGCCGCGAGTTCGGCGGTTGCGCAGGCAACATCGCCTACAACCTCAAGCTGCTGGGCGGCAACCCGATCCCGATGGGCACGGTGGGGCAGGACTTTGGTCCGTATCGCGAATACTTTGAGGGGCTGGGCATCAGCCTGGCGCACGTCAAGGTGATCGATGAGTTGTTCACGCCGCAGGCGTTCATCACCACCGATCACGACAACAACCAGATCACCGCGTTCCATCCGGGCGCGATGATGCGCAGCTACGAGAACCATGTGAAGGATGTGCCGGGCGTGACCATCGGCCTGGTCGGGCCGGACGGGCGCGAGGGCATGATCCAGAACGCCAACGAGTTCCGCGAGATGGGCCTGCGTTTCATCTTCGATCCAGGCCAGGCGATGCCGCTGTTCAACGGACCGGAGCTGCGCACTTTCATCGAGCAGGCCGACTACGTGGTGGTCAACGACTATGAGTCCAACCTGTTGCAGGAACGCACGGGCTGGGACGAGAAGCAGATCGTGTCGCGGGTGAAGGCCTACATCACCACGCGCGGGCCGAAGGGTGCGGTGATCCACACGCCGGACGAGAATTTCGACATCCCGCCGGCGCACGAGCGCCGCGTGGTGGATCCGACCGGTTGCGGCGATGCGTTCCGCGCGGGGCTGATCTATGGGATCGAGGCGGGTTACGACTGGCTGACGATCGGCCGGATGGGGAATCTGATGGGCGCCTTGAAGGTCGAGCACCCGGGCACGCAGAACCAGCGCTTCGACTTCTCCGAATTCAACGATCAGTTCAAGCAGCAGTTCGGCTACGCGTTGTAAGCGGCTTTGCTCGCAGCCGGTCGCCCTCTCCTTGGGTCATGGCCGCTTCTGGCAATGGGATGCGACGACCGCCGCAGGGATAGGCAACCCATAAGCCGGCGGCCCCAAGTTTGCGCAGCAAACAACGGGACCCGGCGATCGCCGTAGGGATAGGTAAGGCAAAGGGCGGGGCCCGAAGTTTGCGCAGCAAACTTTCGGGGTGCAGCAAACTTTGGGGCGCAACCCGCAACGGGATGCGCCGCGACCTCAGTTCCAGCCGGGCATCTGTTTGACGTCCAGGCCCCCGGTTTCAAACACGGCGGTGCGAGTGCCGCCGGCTTTGACCGGAAACTCGATGCTCACGGTCTGCTTGGACTGGCGCGCCAATTTCCACAGGCCTTTGTCGTCGTCGATGAACATGGCGATCGCTTCGTCGGTATCGGGCCGGTGAGCGGGCAATGCGCGCGGTTTGCCGCCATCGACGCTGACCTGCACTTTGCAGCCGTCATAGCATTTGAAGTCGCCGGCGCGCAGGACGAGGTAGGCGTGGCGCTTCCATTGGGGGTGGTCTCGGAAAACCAGTTGCACGGGTTTGGGGCCGCTGCCGTCGACGTCGATGCGTTCTTTGGCATCGATCATGGCCGAGCGTTGGGTGCCGCCTTTTACGGCGATCTGGTTGTATTGCCACAGGGCCTGGAGGCGACGCGCTTCGCGGGCTTGTTCGCCTTTGGCTTTGACTTCGTCGTAGCCGGGCTGGACGCGTTGGGCGGCTTGGGAGTCGGGGTAGGTCTGCAGGAGGTCGGCGCCGAAGGCGCGGGCCATGTCCCAGTTGGCGGTCTGGGCGGCCTGTTGGTATTTCTTTTCCAGCTCGGTCGCTTTCTGTTCGTTGGCCTGTGCTTGGGTGGCCAATTGCGCTTGCCGTTCGGCTTCGTGGTCGGTGCAGGCGGTCAGTGCGAGTGCGGCCAGGGCGATCCAGGTCCAGTGTTTCATGGGCGGTGTCCTCCAAAACAGGATTGAACGATACCAGTGGTTGGTGAGGGGGGACGAGGCCACCAGCCCAGGAAAAAGTCTTCTCCCTTTTGCTGGCGCTTTTGGATCTCGGCTTGCGAGTTGGGTTTTTTTGTTGAGGGCGCGGTGGGTGTTTGGCGGTTGGTTGTGTTGGCTTACGGTGCGGGCCCCGTCCTGCCGGGATGGTGGGTCGCGGTTCGAGCGGCCATCCATGGCCGCACTCACCGCACGTGGGCCATCCATGGCCC
>DASWQJ010000207.1:0-12195 GCA_036403795.1 Stenotrophomonas sp. | reverse complement strand
GATGCTCTTCCCGCAGGCGACGCAACACCTCCGGGCCGTCCATGCGCGGCATCATCCAGTCCAGGATCACCGCGTCGTAGTGCTGGGTGCTGGCCAGGTGCAGTCCGGTCACCCCGTCCGGCGCCGCGTCCAGCACATGGCCCCGCGCTTCGAAAAAATCGAACAGGTTGGCGACCAGATTGCGGTTGTCTTCGATGACCAGTAACCGCATGCGCGGGCAATCCAGGAAGGGGGGCGGAGTCGACGCCACGGGCACTGCATCGTAATGGCGGCGTGTCGGAATGGTGTCGAAATTTGCCATTCCGACATTCCTCCCACCCGGGTCGAGCCAAGCTTGGGGGTTTCCACCGCGCCGTGAACCCGTGACGTCCCTGCCCCTGCCCTCGTTCCGATTCAATGGCCTGCGCGCCTTGGTGGTGCTGGCCATCATCGCCAGCCTGGCGGCCGGGCTGGGCCTGCGCCAACCCAATCCGGCCGATGAGCCCCGCTTCGTGCTGGCGGCCAAGCACATGGTCGAGACCGGGCAATGGTTGCTGCCGCATCGTGGCACCGAGCTGTATGCCGAAAAACCGCCCGTATTCATGTGGATACAGGCGGCGACGTTCGAGCTGGTGCGCGACTGGCGCGTGGCCTTCCTGCTGCCTTCGCTGCTGGCAGCACTGGCGACCCTGTGGCTGGTGCGGGACCTGGGCCGCCGGCTGTGGTCGCCACGTGTTGGCGACCTGGCCGCCATGGCGCTGTTCACCACCTTGCAGTTCGGGCTGATCGCCAAGCGTGCGCACATCGACATGGTGCTGCTGGCGATGACCACCGCGTCGCTGTGGGGCCTGCTGCGGCACCTGCTGGGCGGGCCGCAGTGGCGCGCCTGGTGGTTCGGCGCCTTCTGCGCGGGCGTGGGCACGGTGACCAAGGGAGTGGGCTTCCTGCCGCTGCTGGTGCTGCTGCCGTGGGCGGGTTGGAGATGGCGGCACGGCACGGCCGGCACGCGAGGTTTAGATACGGGTTGGCGTTGGGCAGCCACGTTGCCCGCGTTCGTGCTGGGCACGGCCGTGTGGCTGCTGCCGTTGGGCGTGGCGTTGCTGCGCAACGACGACCCCGTCCTGCATGCGTATGCGCAGGAGCTGCTGCTGCGCCAGACCGCTACGCGCTACGCACATGCCTGGCACCACGTGCAGCCGGCCTGGTATTACCTGCAGGTCATCGCCACGCTGTGGCTGCCCGGCAGCCTGCTGTTGCCGCAATTGCTGCCGGCGTGGTGGCGCCGGCTGCGCCGGGGCGATCCGCGTTTCTGGCTGTTGCTGGGTTGGAGTGCGTTGGTGTTGCTGTTCTTCAGTGCCAGCCCCGGCAAGCGCGATTTGTACATCCTGCCGATCGTGCCCGCCGCCTGCCTCGCCGCCGCGCCGCTGTTGGCCGGAATGCTGCGGCGGCGCCTGACCGGCCGGCTGTTGTGCGGCTACCTGCTGGTACTGGCCGCGGCGGCACTGGCCCTGGCACTGGGGCCTTGGTTGCCGCGCGATGCCCTGCGGCGCGGCATGGATGCCGAGCTGTTGCAGGCGCTTCGGCACGGGCTGCTCGTCCTCGCGGCCGGGCTGCTGGCGATCGCGGCCTGGACGCGCGCGCGACGCGCCGGCCTGGGCGTGGTGCTAGGTACGGCCTGGTTGTGGACGATCTACGGAACGATGCTGGCCACGGCACTGGACCCCTCCAGTTCCGCCTCGGCGCTGATGCGTCGCGTCGGAGAACGGATCGGCCCCGAAGCCGAGCTGGGCATGGTCGCCTGGCGCGAACAGAACCTGTTGCAGGCCGATCGTCCGGTAGTCGATTTCGGCTACAAGGCCGACTGGGACTCGCAATGGAGGCAGGCCGGGCCATGGCTCGCGCAGGCACCGCAGCAGCGTTGGTTGTTCGTGCTGGACCAGGCGCTCAGTCCTTGCGTGGATCGTGGTGACGTCATCGAGATCGGCCAGGCCAATCGCAATCGTTGGTTGCTGGTGCCGGGCACGGCGTGGCATGCAGACTGCCAGGGTCATCTCAATGGCGACGTCGAGAATTCCGACAACGGTGACTGAACCGCAATGAGCTCTTAACGATTCGATCGGAAAGTCCGACTTACTTCCGACAGCGCGCTGTCGATCATCGCCGCACGTCCACCACACCCCGCCGCGATGAAGCCGTTGTCCGCCATCTTGCCTGTCGCCGTCGTTCCTCCGCTTCGGCATGAATCTCGTTCTCCCTCGCTAGTGAGCCATCTTTGGCTGCCGCTGACCCTGATGCTGTTGGCCAGTGCGCTGTTGATGAGCGGCGGCGTGGACCAACGCATAGCCGACGCGGTCTACCACGCAGAGGGTAATCACTGGCTGCTCAAGAACTATTGGCTCACCGCCGAGCTGATCCACCGCGGTGGAAAATGGTTGAGCGCCTCTGCGGCTGTTCTCGTCTTCGTTGCGGCGGTGGTCGCCTGGATGAATCCTCTCCACCGTCGCTGGCGGTGGCCGCTGACGATGCTCGGCGTCTCGATTGCGTTGTCGACTGCGCTGGTATCGCAACTCAAGCGCGCGACCGGAATGGATTGCCCCTGGGACCTGGGACGCTACGGCGGACGATTGCCTTACTACGGCCTGTTCGAATCGCGGCACGGGCTGCCGGCCACCGGCTGCTTCCCGGCGGGCCATGCCAGTGCCGGTTATGCCTGGTTGGCGCTCTACTTCTTCGCGCTGGCTACCCGGCCAAACCTTCGCTGGCCTGCCTTGGGCGTGGGCCTGGTGGCCGGCGGCGTGCTCGGCATCGCCCAGCAACTGCGAGGCGCGCACTTCCTTTCGCATGATCTGTGGACCCTGGCGATCTGCTGGATCGTGCCGCTGCTGTTATTTCGGTTGCCCGTTGCGCGGCCCCTTGCGCAGGTGCAGTCATGAGTCTTTCGCTACCGCGTTCACGCGTCGAGCGCTTGCGCGATCGACTGCTGGCGATCGACTGGAGCTACCGCCCGGAGATTACGACCGAAACCTTGATCATCGCGTTGAGCGTGTTTTTTGCACTGACGTGCAATGGCTCGTTCTGGCATAGCGTCGCGACCTGGAGCGATGGTGGCTTAGGCCTGAAGGTCTCACTGTTTGGCGTGCTGATCGCCGTGCATGCGTTGCTGCTGGGCCTGTTGGTGTGGCGTTGGAACGCCAAGGTGTTGCTCGGTGTGTTGCTGGCCAGCACCGCGCTTACCGTGCATTACATGAGCCGCTACAACGTCTACGTCGATGCGGACATGCTTCGCAATGTGCTCAACACCGACCAGAAAGAATCGCGCGAGCTGATCACACCGGCCCTGGCGTGGCCGTTGTTCACCCTGGCTGTGCTGCCCATTACCCTTCTGTGGCGGGTGCGCCTGCGACGGCGCGAGGCCGTCCGTGCCTTGCTGGTGCGCTGTGGCTTTCTGGCCGCCATCGGCCTGGGCGGCGTGGCTTGCGCGTTGTTGTCCTTCCAGGATCTTTCAGCGTTGATGCGCAACCACCACGAGTTGCGCTACCTGGCCACGCCGATCAATACGCTGGCCGCGTTGCGCGCCAACCTGAAATCGGCCAACCCGGTCCACCGCGGGCCCAAGCTGCCGATCGAACACGATGCAATGGCCGCCCCACGCGCCGCGCAGTCGCGACCCAGGTTGTTGTTGATCGTGCTGGGAGAGACCGCGCGGGCACAGAATTTCGGGCTCAACGGCTATGTGCGGCAAACCACGCCGGAGCTGGCACAGAACGAGGCCGTGATCGATTTCCCGGACATGCATTCCTGCGGCACCAGCACCGAAGTCTCGGTGCCCTGCATGTTCTCGCCGTATGGCCGGCACGACTACGACGAAGACCTGATCAGAGGACACCAGTCGCTGTTGCACGTGCTTGACCACGCCGGCATCGGCACGCTGTGGCGCGACAACCAAAGCGGGTGCAAGGGCGTTTGCGACGGACTGCCCATGCAGCCACTGGACGATGCGAAGATCCCGGCGCTGTGCCATGACGGCCGGTGCATGGACGAAGTATTGCTGGACGACCTGGCCGCGCAGGTGCGCGCACGGCCCGGCGACCGCGTAGTCGTGCTGCATCAGTTGGGCAGCCATGGCCCCAGTTATTTCGAACGTTACCCGCCGCGGTTCCGGCGCTTCGTCCCGGCCTGCGAGAACCCGGACCTGGGCCAGTGCAGCCGCCAGGAGATCGTCAATGCCTATGACAATGCGCTGCTGTACACCGATCATTTCCTGGACCGGGCGATCGGCACGCTGCGCGAAATGCCCGACTACGACACCGCCATGATCTACCTGTCCGACCACGGCGAGTCGTTGGGCGAGAAGGGCCTCTATCTGCATGGGGTGCCCTACGCGATCGCGCCGCAGGAACAGACCCACGTACCGATGCTGATGTGGTTCTCGGCCGGCTTTGCACGCGATCGTGGCCTGGACCTGGATTGCGTGCGCCACCGCGCGGCCGCGCGGGCCGACCATGACAACCTGTTTCCCTCGGTACTGGGCCTGATGCAGGTGCGCACGGCCGTCTACGACCCGTCGCGCGATCTGGTTGCGCGCTGCGAGCGGGCCGCCTGAGGGCCGCCGCCCTGCGCTGCAGCTTGCGGCGCCGCGGCCGGGCCTCTAGCCTTTCGCGGACCGAACCTGCAAGGATCCGCCGTGAACCCACGCCTGTTGATGCTGGCGGCCGCCGTCGCCGGTGCGCTGTCGCTGGCTGCCTGCCGCCGCGAACCCACCGCACCCGAGGCCCCCGCCGCCAGCACTACGGCGCCGGCAGAGAGCGCCGATGCCTTCATTGCGCGCATCAACGCCGAGTACAAGGCGGCCTACCCCGAGATCAATTCGGCGCAGTGGTTGTCGGCCACGTATATCAACGAGGACTCGCAGCGCATCGCTGCCAAGGCCAACGAGCGTGCACTGGGCAAGCTCAACGAGTGGGTGGCCCAGGCCCGGCAATACGAGGGCAAGCCGATGTCGGCCGATACCGCGCGTGCGATCCAGTTGCTGCGCCTGGCCAGCGCGATGCCGCCGCCGCACGATCCCGAGCACCTGGCCGAGCTAACCGGCATCGCCAGCAAGATGGAGGGCGACTACGGCGCCGGCACCTATTGCAAGGGTGAAGGCGACGCCAGGCAATGCCGTCAGCTGGGCGAGCTGGAACAGGTGCTGGCCCGCAGCCGCGACTACGACGAGCAACTCGATGCCTGGCAGGGCTGGCACTCGGTGGCCGCGCCCATGCGCAACGATTACCAGCGCTTCGTCGAACTGGCCAACGAAGGCGCGCGCGATGCCGGTTTTTCCGACGTCGGACAGATGTGGCGCAGCGGTTACGACATGCCGCCGGCGCAGATTGCCGCCGAAACCGACCGACTGTGGGCGCAGGTCAAACCGCTTTACGAACAGTTGCAGTGCTTTGCGCGCGGCAAGCTCGACGAGCACTACGGCGTCGACAAGGGCGAACTGCCCGGCGGCCTGTTGCCGGCCCACCTGACGGGCAACATGTGGCAGCAGGACTGGAGCAACCTGTGGGATCTGTTGCAACCCTACCCAGGCGCTGGCGACCTGGACATCACGGCCGCGCTGGAAAAGCAGTACCAGATGGAACTGAGCGCCGCGCTGGCACGCCTGCCGGCCGGCACCACGACCAGTCCCGATGCCCGGTTCAAGGCGCAGCGCGAAGCGCAGCTGCGCACCGCCAAGGCAATGACCGAACGCGCGCAGGATTTCTACACGTCGCTGGGCATGCCCAAGCTGCCCGACACGTATTGGCAGCGCACGCAATTCATCAAGCCGCTGGATCGTGACGTGGTCTGCCACGCCAGTGCGTGGGACATGAACATGGGCGGCGATCCCGCACAAAAGACCGGCCCGGATGTGCGCACCAAGATGTGCATCGAGCCGACCGAGGAAAACTTCACCACCATCTACCACGAGCTCGGCCATATCTATTACGACCTGGCCTACAACCCATTGCCGCCGCTGTTCCAGGGCGGTGCCAATGACGGCTTCCACGAGGCCATCGGCGACACCGTGGTGCTGGCGATGACGCCCACCTACCTGCATTCGGTGGGGCTGGTGGGCGAGCCGCAGACCAGCCGCGAAGCGTTGATCAATTCGCAGATGCGCATGGCGCTGGCCAAGGTGGCGTTCCTGCCGTTCGGCCTGATGATCGATCGCTGGCGCTGGGGCGTGTTCGATGGTTCGATCACGCCGGACCACTACAACCAGGCCTGGTGGCAGCTGAAGGCCAAATACCAGGGCGTGGCGCCGGTGGAGGCGCGCGGCGAGCAATTCTTCGATCCCGGCGCGAAGTACCACGTGCCGGGCAATACGCCTTACACGCGTTATTTCCTGTCGCACATCCTGCAGTTCCAGTTCTACAAGAGCTTGTGCCAGGCCGCCGGTCACACCGGACCCCTCTATGACTGCAGCTTCTATGGCAACAAGGAAGCCGGGCAGAAGTTCTGGGCGATGCTGCAGCGTGGCGGCAGCCAGCCCTGGCAGACGACGTTGAAGGAGCTCACCGGCAGCGACCGCATCGATGCAGCGCCCATGCTGGAGTACTTCGCACCGATGCAGGAATGGCTCAAGCAACAGAACCAGGGCCGCATGTGTGGTTGGCAGGCTCCGCCGGAGGTGGCGACTGCCCCGCCGCAGGCGCCGGTGGCCCCCAAGCAGTAAGGGACATCACCATGATGGCAGCGCCCGTCCTCCTGTAGCGGGCGCGCGCGACGGCTGCATGGCCGCCACGCACTTGACGCAAGACCGGCCGCGGACCCTGCAGGTTCGCGGCCGATGTCTTCCCGTTGGACGAACGATCAGTTGGTGGCGGCATCCTTGCGCAGGTTGCCGGCCAGTTGCGCCTTGAACTGTTCGAAATCCAGGCCTTGCGCCTGTGCCTCGGCATGCGCGGCTAGCTTGAGCGCATCGGAGTAGGTCAGGCGCACCGGCGTGCCCACGCGTTCGTGCAATTCGGCCGCCTGCATGATCAGCGCAAGCACGTGCGCGGCGCTCTGGCTCTCGCCGGCGATGCGCCCGTCCATGCCCAGCACCCATTCGCCATCGCGACGCACGATGCCGGCCAGCAGCTTGCGATCCTGGTCGCGCAACTCGGCGTGCGGCTCGATCGGCGCGGCCGGGGCCGCATTGGCGGCGCGGTTGCTTTCGCGGATCGCCTGGCGGCGGCGGGCATCGCGGCGCAGCTTGGATTCGGTGGACATGCGGTACTCCTGTGGGGTCTGGCCGGGTCAGCCGGCGGCCGCGGCCGACAGCCGCGCCTGACGACGATGGTGCTCGCGTTCCCATCGCCACAGCAACCACCCTGCCACGAAAAAAGCGGTCGCGCCCAGGGCCAGTTGCAGCGGACTATGGCTGAGCATCGGCGAAACCACGCCGGCCACCACGGTGTTGATCATCAGCTGCACGAACATCTGCAAGGAGGACGCCAGGCCGCGTTGCAGCGGCACCAGGTCCAGCACCGACAACGCCAGGATCGGGAAGATCAGGCCCATGCCGCTGCCGGCCAGGAAGATCGGCATCACCGCCCATGGCACCGATATCTGCGACACGGCCAGGTTGTAGGCGATGTTGGACACCGCCGACAGGCCGATCAGCACGAAGCCCAGCCGCACCTGCACGTTGGGCGTGGCGCGGCCGGCCATGCGCCCGGACAGGAAGGCACCCAGCGTCATGCCGCCGATGGTGGGAATGAACAACCAGGCGAAATCGCCTTCGCCCAGGCGCAGGTGCTCCATCACCATCACCGGTGCCGAGGCGATGTAAAGGAACACCCCGCCAAAGGTGAAGCCACCGGCGGCGGCCAGGCGCAGGAAATGGGGGTTCAACCCGATCCGCCGGTAATCGCGCAACAACCGACCCGCGTGCAGCGGTGTGCGCATCGGCGCCGGATGGGTCTCGGGCAAGGCGATGACCGTCGCCACCAGCAGCAACGTGGCAAAGCCGACCAGGAACCAGAAGATCAGCGGCCAACCGCCGCCGGTGGCCAGCAGCCAGCCACCAATGATCGGAGCGATCGCCGGGGCGACGCCGAAGATCATCGAGACCTGGCTCATCAGCCGTTGGGCATCGTGGCCGTGGTAGAGGTCGCGGATGACCGTGCGCCCCACGATCACGCCCACCCCGGCCGAGACGCCTTGCAACGCCCTGAACACCAGCAGGGTCGGCAGGTCACGGGCCAGGGCGCAACCGACCGAAGCGGCGATGAACAGTACCAGCCCGCCCAGGATCACCCGCTTGCGGCCCCAGGCGTCGGACAGCGGGCCGTGGGCCACGCTCATCAGGCCGTAAAACAGCAGATAGATGCTCACCGTCTGCTGCACCGCGACCGGGTCGGCGTGCAGGCGCTCGCCCAGCTGCGGGAAGGCCGGAAAGATCGTATCGATCGAGAACGGACCGAACATGGCCAGGCCTGCGAGCAGCAAGGCCATGCGACGCGTGGAGGGCGAAGGAGCGGGAAGAGCGGCGGTCACGGCGGGTCCTTATCGGCCTGGTTCCGCACGGGCGGAACGCTCGCCCGTCGGCGCCGGGGGGACGCGGCCGGGACAACAGGGGAACCGGCAACGCCAGCGGCCCCAGCCCCTGGGGGGCCGACGCACGACGCTCCGGGAAGATCGCCAGCTTAGCGGATGCCCGAGTCCGGGGCATCCGTCAGCGGCCTTCCGGCGGTCGCGCATTCATCGCCTGGAGGCGGTGTCGAGCGCTCGGCGGCGCTTATAATGTGGCCACATCGCAGGTGGTGGGAGAAGCGGGTCCGCCCGCTGCCGAAGGCGCAATCGCCCGGAATCGCTCAGGCTCCCATACCACTGTCTGCGAGGTGCGCGCGGTCCGGCGCACCACACACTCTGGAGAGACCGGTTCGATCCGGCGCCGAAGGGGCACGAGAGGCAGCGGTCCGCCCCTCCAAACTCTCAGGCAAAAGGACAGAGGGGCGCGAGGCATTCTCGTGGTCGATCGCGGCTGGCCGGAAGGCAGCGCGACGTCGATGCGGCTGCTCCGCCGACCCTCCTCTCCTGCCAGAGCACCGCCATGTCCCAGAATATTCCCTCGCTGCGCGACCTCGAGCACCACGACGGCTTCATCGAGCGCCACATCGGCCCCAACGACGCCGAGATCGCGCAGATGCTGCGCGTGGTCGGCCACGACTCGCTGGAGGCGTTGACCGATGCGATCGTGCCGGCCAGCATCAAATCGGACGCGCCGCTGGCGCTGCCTTCGGCCATCAGCGAGGTCGAGGCGCTGGCCAAGATCCGCGCCATCGCGCAGCAGAACCAGGTGTTCCGCAGCTTCATCGGCCAGGGCTATTACGGCACCCATACGCCCAACGTGATCCTGCGCAACATCCTGGAGAACCCGGCCTGGTACACGGCGTATACGCCGTACCAGGCAGAGATCTCGCAGGGTCGCATGGAGGCGCTGATCAATTTCCAGACCGTGTGCGCCGACCTGACCGGGATGGAAATCGCCAATGCGTCGTTGCTGGACGAGGCCACCGCCGCGGCCGAAGCCATGACGTTGGCCAAGCGGTCGAGCAAGTCCAAGTCGGACGTGTTCTATGTCTCCAGCGGCGTGCATCCGCAAACCCTGGAAGTGCTGCGCACCCGCGCCGAGCCGATGGGCATCGTGCTGCACGTTGGCGACGATGCGCAGGCCGCCACCGTGGACAGCTTCGGCGTGCTGCTGCAGTACCCCAACAGCCAGGGCCAGTTCTCGCTGGGCAACTTCGATGACTACAAGGCGCTGGCCGATGCGGTGCACGCACGCCATGGCCTGGTCGCGGTAGCGAGCGACCTGCTCGCCCTGACCCTGGTCGCGGCACCGGGCGAATGGGGTGCGGACATCGTGGTCGGCAACAGCCAGCGCTTCGGCGTGCCGTTCGGTTTTGGCGGTCCGCACGCGGCCTTCATGGCGTGCCGCGACGCGTTCAAGCGTTCAATGCCGGGTCGTTTGATCGGTGTGTCGATCGATGCCGATGGCAATCCGGCCTATCGGCTGGCGCTGCAGACGCGCGAGCAGCACATCCGCCGCGAGAAGGCGACTTCCAACATCTGCACCGCACAGGTGCTGCTGGCGGTGATGGCCAGCATGTACGCGGTGTACCACGGCCCCGAAGGCCTGACCCGCATCGCACGCCGCACCCATCGCCTGGCGGCGATCCTGGCCGCGGCGCTGAGCCAGGCGGGTGTGACCGTGGCTCCGGATTTCTTCGATACCCTGCATGTGATCGATGTCGATGCGCAGGCGTTGCACGCCAAGGCGGCGGCGGCTCGCATCAACCTGCGCCGCATCGATGCGACCAGCGTGGGCATCAGCCTGGACGAGACCGCTACCCGTGCCGACGTGGTGGCGCTGGCAGCGCTGTTCGGCGCCACCATCGAGGACATCGATGCGCTGGACGCCAGCACCGCCGATGCACTGCCGGCAGGCCTCAAGCGCACCACGCTGTTCCTGACCCATCCGGTGTTCAACACCCATCACAGCGAACATGAGTTGCTGCGCTACATGCGCATGCTGTCGGACAAGGATCTGGCGATGGACCGCACGATGATCCCGTTGGGCTCGTGCACGATGAAGCTCAACGCGACCGCCGAGATGATCCCGGTGACCTGGCCGGAGTTCGGCAACCTGCATCCGTTGGTGCCGGCCGACCAGGCACGTGGCTACAAGACGCTGATCGAGGGCCTGGAGGCGATGTTGGTCGAGTGCACCGGCTACGATGCGGTGAGCTTGCAGCCCAATTCCGGTGCGCAAGGCGAATACGCAGGCCTGCTGGCGATCCGTGCGTACCATCGGTCGCGCGGGCAGGGCCATCGCGACATCTGCCTGATCCCCGATTCGGCGCACGGCACCAATCCGGCGTCGGCGCAGATGTGCGGCATGACGGTGGTGGTGACCAAGACCGATGTCAACGGCAACGTCGATGTCGAGGACATCCGCCGCAACGCGGAGAAGTACAGCGATCGCCTGGCCGCGATCATGATGACTTATCCGTCCACGCACGGTGTGTTCGAGGAAGAGGTGGTGGAAATCTGCGACATCGTGCATCAGCACGGTGGCCAGGTGTACACCGATGGGGCAAACATGAATGCCTTGGTCGGGCTGGCGAAGCCGGGCAAGTGGGGTTCGGATGTCTCGCATTTGAATCTGCACAAGACGTTCTGCATTCCGCACGGCGGCGGCGGTCCGGGCGTGGGCCCGGTGGCGGCACGTTCGCATCTGGCGCCGTTCTTGCCGCGCACGGCGCCGGCGCAGGGCGTGGAGGGCGAATCGGGCGTGGGCATGGTGTCGGCGGCGGCGTTCGGTTCGGCGTCGATCCTGCCGATCAGCTGGATGTACGTGACGATGATGGGCAAGGAGGGTTTGCGCCGCGCGACGCAGTTGGCGTTGCTCAATGCCAACTATGTGGCCAAGCGGCTGGAGCCGCATTACGAGACGCTGTACACCGGCCGCAATGGGTTGGTGGCGCACGAGTGCATCCTGGATCTGCGGGCGCTCAAGGATGCGACGGGCATCAGTGCGGAGGACGTGGCCAAGCGGCTGATCGATTTCGGGTTCCATGCGCCGACGTTGAGTTTCCCGGTGGCGGGCACGCTGATGGTGGAGCCGACCGAGAGCGAGTCGTTGCACGAGTTGGATCGTTTCATCGATGCGATGATCCAGATCCGCGATGAGATCCGGGCGGTGGAGGAAGGCAAGCTGGATCGCGAGGACAATCCGTTGCGCCATGCGCCGCATACGGCCACGGTGGTGAGTGCGAGCGAGTGGACGCATGCTTATCCGCGTGAGTTGGCGGCGTTCCCGCTGCCGTCGTTGAAGCTGCAGAAGTATTGGCCGCCGGTGTCGCGGGTGGACAATGTGTATGGCGACAAGAATGTGATGTGCGCCTGCATTCCGGTGGATGCTTACAAGGAAGATGCCGAGGCTTGATGGCCTTTGGGTGTTTGATTGGAGAGGGAGGCGAAAGCCTCCCTTTTCTTTTGGGTGGGTGGTTGTGTGCGTGCTAGGCGTGTGGGGTCGGGCTTTGCTAGGCGTGTGGGGTCGGGGCATTGCTAGGCATGCGGGGACAGGGCTTGCTAGGCATGCGGGGACAGGGCTTGCTAGGCATGCGGGGACAGGGCTTTGCGAGGGCTGTGGGGTCGGGGCGCAGGCCCGCGCCGGGGCACGCAAAAGCCCTT
>DASWQJ010000206.1:0-30107 GCA_036403795.1 Stenotrophomonas sp. | reverse complement strand
CGGCCGGCTGTCGGGGCCGTCGTAGTTGATGGCCGCACCCCACGGCGTGTGGTGCCGGTCGGTGAAGAACGCGGGCGCATAAAGGGGGAGAAAATTCCCGTCGGGTCCGAAGTGGTTGTAGACCACGTCCAGCAGCACCATCAGCCCTTGTTCGTGCGCGGCATCGACCAAGGCCTTGAGCTCGCGCGGATCGCCATAGGCTGAGGACGGCGCGTACGGCAACACCCCGTCATAGCCCCAGTTGCGCTGCCCGGGAAACTCGGCGACCGGCATCAGTTCGATCGCGGTGATGCCCATCGCCGCCAGCGCCGGCAGCTGTGCCTGCACACCCGCGCAGCCGCCACAGGCCCCTACATGCAATTCGTAGATCACTGCCTCATGCCAAGGTCGCCCCTGCCACTCGCGCGCCCGCCACGCGTAGTCCGGTGCCAACACCGCACTGTCGCCATGCACGCCATCGGGCTGCCAGCGCGAGGCCGGGTCCGGCACCGGCGGGGCGTCGTCGATGCGAAAGCGATAACGGGTGCCTTCGGGGGCTTCGACGGTCAGGGCAAAGCAATCGCCGGATTCACGATCCATGGCCTGGACAGCATCGGCCAGCACCAACTCCACCTGGTTCGCCGCCGGCGCCCACACGCGGAATTCGACCACCCCCGGCGCCACCTCCCAGGCCCCCAATGGCCCGGCCGGTGCCGCCGACGCACTCATGCGTCGGCCTGCAGGTACAGCGTGGCCAAGGGCGGCAGGGTGAGCATCACGGATTGCGCGTGGCCATGCATCGGCACCGGTTCGGCCTGCACGCCGCCGGCATTGCCCAGGTTGCTGCCGCCGTAATGGGCGCTGTCGGTGTTGAGGATCTCGCGCCACTGGCCCGGGCTTGGCACCCCGACCCGGTATCCGTGCAGCGGCATCGGCGTGAAGTTGCTCACCGCCAGCAACGGCGGCGCACCGGTCTGCGGATCGTGGCGCAGGAAGGCGAACACGCTGTTGTGGTGATCGTCGCCCACGCTCCATTCGAAGCTGTCGCTGCGGTGGTCGGCGGCCTGCAGTGCCGATTGGGTACGCAACACGGCGTTGAGGTCGCCCACCAGTCGCGACAGCCCTGCGTGGCCCGGTTGCTGCAACAGTGCCCAGTCCAGCGCGCCGTCGTGGTTCCACTCCCCGGGCTGCGCGAACTCCCCGCCCATGAACAGCAGTTTGGCCCCCGGGTGGGCCCACATGAATCCGTAGTAGGCGCGCAGGTTGGCCAGGCGCTGCCAGGCATCGCCCGGCGCGCGCGCCAGCAGCGAGCCTTTGCCGTGGACCACTTCGTCGTGCGACAGCGGCAACACGAAATGCTCGGAAAAGGCATACACCAGGCCGAACGTCATCTCGCTGTGGTGGTGCGAGCGATGTACCGGATCGCGCTGCAGGTACTGCAGCGTGTCGTGCATCCAGCCCATGTTCCATTTGTGGGTAAAGCCAAGTCCGCCCTGTTCGACCGGTGCGGTGACGCCTGGCCAGGCGGTCGATTCTTCGGCGATGACCAACACGCCGGGAAAACGCCGGGCGATCTGCTCGTTGAGCTGGCGCAGGAAGGCAATGGCCTGCAGGTTTTCGCGCCCGCCATGCTCGTTGGGCACCCACTGGCCCTCGGCGCGGCTGTAATCCCGATACAGCATGGACGCGACCGCATCCACGCGCAGTCCATCGATATGGAAACGCTCGATCCACTCCAGTGCGCTGCCTACCAGCCAGCCGGCCACTTCATGCCGCCCGTAGTTGTAGATCAGCGTATGCCAGTCGTGGTGGAAGCCTTCGCGCGGATCGGCATGTTCGTAGAGCGCGGTGCCATCGAACCGCTCCAAGCCATGCACGTCATCGGGAAAGTGGGCGCTGACCCAGTCCAGGATCACGCCGATACCGGCCTGGTGGCAGGCATCGACGAAGCGGGCGAACGCCTCCGGCGTGCCGTATCGCGCCGTAGGTGCGTACATGCCCAAGGGCTGGTAGCCCCACGAACCGCCGAACGGATGCTCGGTGATGGGCAGCAGTTCGATGTGCGTGAAACCCAGCGCCCGCACATAAGGGACCAACTGCGCGGCGAGCCCATCCCAATCCAGCGCAGACCCATCGTCGTGGCGACGCCACGAACCCACGTGCACTTCATAAATCGACAGCGGCGCGGCGGCCTGCTGCGCCCGTTGTGCCATCCACGCCTGGTCGTGCCAGACCAGCGGCGTGGCCGACGGCACCCGCGAGGCCGTGGCCGGCGGCAGCTCGGTCCAGCGTGCCAGCGGATCGGCCTTGTGGGCCAGGCGGGTGCCGTCGGCGGCGGTGATCTCGTACTTGTAGCGCGACCCTTCGGGCAGGCGAGGCAAGAACAGCTCCCACACCCCGGCACTGTGACGCAACCGCATCGGGTGGCGACGCCCGTCCCAGCCATTGAAATCACCCACCACCGCCACGCGACGCGCGTTGGGCGCCCAGACGGCGAAGCGCACGCCCGGCACGCCGCCATGGACGATCGAGTGCGCGCCAAGCAGGCTCCGCACGGCCTCGCCGTCGCCCTGGCCGATGGCGCGCAAGGCGTCTTCATCGAGCATCGGGCCGAAGGCGTAGGGGTCCTCGGTGTCCTGCCGTGCCTGCGGCCAGCCGATGCGCAATCGATAGTCCAGGCGTGCCGGCAGCAGGCCTTCGAACACGCCTCCCTCCAGCGGTCGCATCACCGCCAGTCGGCGGCCGCCGGCATCGATCAGTTCCGCCGACTCGGCGCCCGGCAGGAACGCCCACACCCGGCGCCGGCCATCGCCGGTGCGATGGGGGCCGAGCCAGGCGAAAGCGTCCACCGGCTCGCCACGCGACAACGCGCGCAGTGCCGCCAGTTCCTGCGCATCGCGCAGTTCTTCGGGACTGTGTTCTGCGGCGACCGCCGCTTCGGTCCGCTCCCCCGCGCGTTCGCTCATGTCAGCTCCAGCTCGGTGCGCTGATACAGCGCCAGATACTGGCTGCCCGCCACTTCCCATCCACTGGGCCGCAGCATCGCCGCACGCCGCATCGCCGTCATCAGGCCCGGCAGGTGGAGGGTGCGAAACACACGCTGCAGGCAACGCCGCAAGGCATCGGCACTGGCACCCTGGAACAGGAACCCGGTGACACCGTCATCGACCGTGTCGATGAGCCCGCCCGTGGCATGGGCCACCGGCAGGCAACCAAAGCGCTGCGCATACATTTGGCTCAAGCCGCAGGGCTCGAAGCGCGAAGGCATCAGCAGGAAATCGGCACCGGCGAACATGGCGCGCGCCAGTGACTCGTCAAACCCGATATAGGCGCTCACATGGCCGGGATAGCGACGTGCCAACGCGGCCACCTGCCGCTCTATCTCCGGTTCGCCGCCACCGATGACCACGATCTGGCCGCCGGCCGCCACGATCTGCGGCGCCACTTCGCAGGTCAGGTCCAGGCCCTTTTGATGAACCAGCCGCGACACCACCGCAAACAGCGGCCCATGGCTGTCCGGCAAGCCGAACGCCCGGCGCACATGGCGCGCGTTCTCCGCGCGCCCCTGCACCTGGTTGACGCTGAAGTGCGCCGGCAGATGCGCATCGGTGCGTGGATCCCAGCTGGCGTCGATGCCGTTGACGATGCCGCTCAGCGCGCCGCGCGCCGCGCGCCCGGCCAGCAGTTCGTCCAGCCCGCACCCTTCGGCCGGGGCGACGATCTGGTTGGCGTAGCTGTGGCTGACCGTGTTCACCTGCTCGGCATTGACGATGCCCGCGCGTAGGAACGACAGGTGTCCGTGGAACTCCAGCTCGTCCAGATGCGCCGCCGGCACGCCCAGGGCCGGCGCCAACGCGGCCGGGAACAAGCCCTGGTAGGCGAGGTTGTGGATGGTGAGCAGGCAAGGCGTATCACCGCCGGTCCACCTCACGTAGCCGGCGGCCATCGCGCACGGCCAGTCGTTGAGGTGCAGCAGGCGCGGCCGCCAGCCCAGCCCGGCGCGTCCTGCGGCAATCTGCGCGGCCGCATGCGACAACGTGGCGAAGCGCACCGCGTTGTCCGGCCACTCCTGGCCGTCCTGGTCCACGTAGGGCGTGCCGTCACGCTCGAACAGGCTCGGGCACAACAACACGTAGACCAGCAGTCCATCGGCCTGGACCACGCGGCCGACATCGCAGGCCGGCAACGCCGCATGGGCCAACACCCGGCCGACGATCTCGACCACGCCGGCGCGCGCCAGCACATCGCGATAACCGGGAATCAGCACCCGCACGTCGTAGCGTTGCCGCAATGCGCGTGGCAACGCGGCGGCCACATCGCCCAGGCCACCGGCCTTGATGAAGTCGGCCATCTCCGAGGCCACGAACAGCGCGCTGTCGCGCACCGGCGCGTCGTCTACCAAACGCTCGTGGTGCTTGATGAAACGCCCGCGCGCATCGCGCTGGCGCACGCGCACCAGATCCGAAGGCAGGTCGCGCAGGGGCACGACCGGAACATCTAGTAAAGGAAACACAGCGGCCATCACGGCATCCGTCAGTGGGGGGTGGACGGAAGAAACGAAGGGAAAACCAAACAACACCGCCTGCGATAAAGCCAGCCGGTTCTTGCGGGAACATGGGAAAAGCGAAGACCGGCGCGAGGGCTCCACGACGGCCTGGAGTGATATTCGGCAAGCGCCGATAAAAAGCACGTGAAGCGAAACCGCAAAAAACATGACAACTGCCGCGGTCTGCACAACTGCAGATAGTCGCGTTATTCAGTACTCGACCGCACTGATTGCCAATCGGTATGAACCAGCGTGGTGCGTGGTGGGAAACAATGCGCGTTGCCGGTGCATCGCATGAAGCGTCCCCCTCGGATTTACGCGTTCATGTGGCGCGCTGGCCCCGATGAGGTGCATCGCCAAGGACCTGACGACCACTGATCATCGGCGGCGCAATGAGCGCTCGCCATGCGCCATGGCTGGCACCTATCGCAGCGAGGACGTGGCCTGGGCCGAGCTGTCCAACGCGGTCTGGGCCGATCCGCAATTACGCGAGCACTACCAGGTCCGGCATGTGGTCTACCCGACGCGGCACTCGCGTCGCGGCCCTTCAGCCGACCTCGCCCAGGCCGATAACCCGGCATCGAAGTCCCTGCCCCTCTGCGCCCGCATGCCTTCACACCGCCAACCGCCCGCTCCCCGTCCCGGTGCCCTGCGCCGCTGGTGGCCCTTGGGCGGCAGCAGCGCCCCGCCAGCGCTGGCGCACGATCCGGGCGCGGCCAGCCTGGAGGGCACCCGCTTGCCGGCCGATGCCGCCACCGGCTCGGCGCTCCCGCCGGCAGATCCGGCGGCGGCCACGGCGGCGCTGCAACGCCTGTTCGCCCCGGCGCGGCAGCCGCCCGCCCTGCTGTGGGCGTTCGCCGAGGGCATGACCTGCCTGCATGGCGAGCTGGCCGACATGGGCATCCGGCTGCGCAACGCACATGCCGCCGATGACTGGGAGGCCTACGGGCGCGCGCTGCGGCAGTTGATCGACAAATACATCCGCACCATCGACCTGGAAACCGGCGGCGGCCGCAGCGAGGCCGAGCAGTGGCGCGATCTGCTGCGGTTGGCACTGGGCAATGCCCTGGCCACGGCCCTGCAACGCGATCGGCGGCTGTCCGGCGATGCCCAGGCCTTGGCCGGTGCCCTGCAGCAATGGCGTCCCGGCCAATCGCTGGCCGGCTTCGAAGCGCCCTTGCGCGAGCTGTGCCACCAGATCGGCCTGCGCGCCGAAGACGTGCACGAACAACAAAACCTGTTGTTGGGCCTGTTCGACCTGCTGCTGGAAAACGTCGGCGAACTGCTCGACGACCGCAGTTGGCTGCAAGGCCAGATCGGCGCTATCCGGCAATTGATCTCGGGCCCCATGGACAGCGGCACGCTGGAGCAGGCACGCGGCAGCCTGCGCGAGGTGATCTACAAGCAAGGCCTGCTGAAGCAAGGCATCGCCGAGTCCAAGGACGCCATGCGCGGGATGATGGTGTCCTTCGTCGACCGCCTGGAAGGCATGGCCGCCAGCACCGGCGAATACCATGACCGCGTCGCCGGTTACTCGCACGCCATCGCGCAGGCCCGCAGCATCACCGACCTCGGCCGCGTATTGAAGGACGTGCTGGCCGATACCGCCGGTGTGCAGGCGCAGGCACTGCGCGCCCGCGACGACCTGGTCGATGCCCGCCGCCAAGTCGAGGAGAGCGAGGCCCGCATCGCGACGCTGGAGCAAGAACTGCGTGACGTCTCGGGCCTGGTGCGCGAGGACCAGCTCACCGGCGCGCTGAATCGGCGCGGGTTCGAGGAACTGTTTGAACGCGAGCACGCCCGCACCCTGCGCAGCGGCCAGCCGCTGTGCGTGGCGATGCTGGACCTGGACGACTTCCGCCTGCTCAACCAGACCCACGGCCATGCCGGCGGCGATGCGGCCTTGCGCCACCTGGTCGAGACGGCGCGCACCGTACTACGCGCCACCGATGCGATCGCCCGTTTCGGTGGTGAAGAATTCCTGCTGTTGTTACCTGATGCGACGCTGTTCGAGGCCCACGCCGCCGTGGTGCGCCTGCAGCGCGCGCTGGCCCAGCGCGCCTGCGTGCACGAGGGTCAGCGCCTGTTCGTCACCTTCAGCGCCGGCGTGGCGATCTGCCAGCCCGGCGAGTCGGCCGACGAACTGGTCAAACGCGCCGACCGGACCATGTATGCGGCCAAGCAGGCGGGCAAGAATCGCGTCCTGGACGCGTGAGGCGGCCGACCGCGCCGAGCCATCGGCGCGGCAACGGCCGCCCCCCAGCGCGAGAAACGCTTACGGCTCCGGCGTCGCGGCGATTTCACCGGTTCGACCCAACACCAGCATCGGGCCTTTATTGACTGCGTAGCGCGGCCAGGCCGGCAAGCTCCCACCATTGGGATCGCCGCTACGCACGAAATTGACCAGGTAGGCGCTGGCCTGGCGGGCCATTTCCAGGTCGCCAGGCTTGGTATCGCCGCCGTAGCGCACGCCCACGTTGCCGAAGAAGTAGGGAATCTCGCTCGCATGCGCGGCGCCGTTCGGATGCACCGCCCGCGTGGCCTCGGCCACGTACCCGAAGCGGTAATACCAGGTGGGCAGGCCGGCCCGCGCAAACACGTTCGCCGCCTGCCGCGCGCCAGCCACCATGAAGCCGTCCGCACCGCCGATGTCGTCGGCCGTCGCGCCCACCATCAAGGGCACCGGATTGGCCCACTGGCCCTGGTAAGCCGTCGCCAGATCCACCGCCACCTTGCCGTCGGCCACCGGGAACACATACGTCCCCGCCGGGCCTGCAACCGGATCCAGCGTGGTCAGGTTCAGGCCGTCGACAATGGCCTGGGCCGGCAGTGCGCGGAGCTTTGCCACCGCCTGCGGATCGCCATCGACGATGCCTTGCTTGCGTGCGAACCGCTGCCCCGCCTGCTCGGCATCCTGGCGCGTACCACGGCCCTGCGGCTGGCCACCGGACTGGATCACCGCCTTGTGGAACAACCCCCGCGCCAGCGGCGAGGTCAGCATTGCGTGCACCGACATGCCACCGGCGCTTTCGCCCATCAGCGTGACGTTGCCGGGGTCGCCGCCAAAGGCCGCAATGTTGCGCTGGATCCATTGCAGCGCCGCGATCTGGTCCATGTAGCCATAGTTCACCCAGCGCCCCTGGTCGGCATCGACCCGGCTGAGCTGGGGATGGGCAAAGGTGCCAAAGCGCCCCAATCGATAGTTGAAGCTGACCACCAGCACGCCTTGGCGCGCGAGCGCGGCTCCGGCATAACTGGGCGGTGATGCGCCGCCGTTGACGAAGCCGCCGCCGTGGATCCACACCAGCACCGGCAGCGCACCCGTGGCCTCCACCGGGCGCCACACGTTGGCGTAGAGGCAATCTTCGGCCGGGTCGGTGGTCAGCGGCGCATCGTCGGTGGCGAAAGGCTTCTGCATGCAATCGGGCCCATACGCACGCGCCTGCAACACGCCTTTCCAGGCGGCCACCGGCTGCGGTGCGCGCCAGCGCAGCGGCCCTACCGGCGGTGCCGCATAGGGAATGCCTTTGAACACCTGCAGCCCATCGCTCTGGTGCCCCTGCACGCGGCCACCGTCCACCGCCACCACGGTGCCTTCGGGGGCAGGGGCGGCGATAGCCACGCCCAACGTCAAACCCGCCGACAGCGCGGCGGCCAACACGAACAGTCGCGACATCTCAGACCCCTTGCTTCGAATGGAGTGACGAACGATCAATGCGCCGTGCCAGCGCCGCGGATCTTCTGGAAGGCCGTGACCGCGGCCAGCACGATCGCACCGGCGATCACGCCGATCACCGCATTGCCCACGGCGGACACCAGACCCGCCTGCCAGCCCTGGGCGGGGCCCAATCCGACTACGAAGTGATGCAGCGCCGGCACGTTGTGCACCAGGATGCCGCCGCCGACCAGGAACATCGCCAGCGTGCCCACCACCGACAGGGTCTTCATCAACCAGGGCGCTGCGCGCAAAATGCCGCGCCCCAGCGCAGCCAGTGCCGCGCCCTTGCGGGTCAGGTACAGGCCCAGGTCGTCCAGCTTCACGATCGCACCGACCAGGCCATACACGCCCACCGTCATCGCCAGCGCGATCACGATGAGCGCGGTGATCTGTTGCGCGAACGGGCGTCCGCTTACTACGCCCAACGTCAGCACGATGATCTCGGCCGACAGGATGAAGTCGGTGCGGATCGCCCCCTTCACCTTTTCCTTCTCCATCGCGAGCACGTCGGTGTGCTCGTCGGCCAGCTTTTCCAACCGCTCGACATGGCGCTGCTCGTCCTCTTCCTTGCCGTGCACCCACTTGTGCGCGAGCTTTTCCACGCCTTCGTAGCAGAGGAAGGCACCACCGATCATCATCAGCGGCACCACCAGCGGGATCGGCCAGCCACGGCTCTTCAGCCAGGCCTCCAGCGCGCTGATCGCCAGCGCGGCCGGCACCAGGATGGCCTTGTTGACCAGCGACCCCTTGGCCACCGCCCATACCACCGGCAGCTCGCGGTCGGCGCGCACGCCGGTCACCTGCTGTGCGTTGAGCGCCAGATCGTCGCCCAGCACACCGGCGGTCTTCTTGGCCGCGACCTTGGTGAGCACGGAGACGTCGTCCAGCAAGGTGGCGATGTCGTCGAGCAGGGTGAACAGGCTGGCGCCGGCCATGCGGTTTCCATTCGGGGGAGTCGGCCTGGATTGTGGCCGATCCGCGCCCCGCCATGAAAGTCGGGCGCGGCGCCGCGATTTGCACCCCTGCCGGGGCGACCGCCGGCAGGCGAGCCGCTCGCGCCAGCGGCCATGGGATCGGCGTCACCCACGCGCCTGGCCCCACGGAGCGCGGCATGGCCTGTTTGCGGCCCGCCCATCGCGCTGCTGCCCCCGGGTTCACCGCGCCACGACCGCAAGCTGGCGACACTGCGGTCATCAACCCGTGGAGATGCACCCTTGTCCGGCCCCAGTGAAGCCACGACCGACCCTTCCTGCGCCGACCGTCCCCTGGTCGGCGGTATGAGCCGGCGCACGCAGATCCTTCGCTTGCTGCTGCGCTACCGCAACTCCGGCGTGTTCTCGGGCATGAACCTGGACCCGTCCGTCGACCACGATGTGCCGGCCGACGGCAACCCGGAACAGTTCGTACGCGACCTGGAAGCCCTGGGCCCCACCTTCGTCAAGCTCGGCCAGATGCTGTCCACCCGCCCGGACATCGTGCCGCCGGAGTTCGCCAGCGCGCTGGAGCGCATGCAGGAAAACGTGGCCCCGATCGCGCCGGCGCGCGCGCGCCAGATCTTCGAGGAAGAGATCGGTGTCCCGGTGTCCAAGGCGTTCGCGTCCTTCGACGATGAGCCACTGGGTTGCGCCTCGTTGGCCCAGGTGCATCGCGCCGTGTTGCGCGAGGGCCGCGAGGTCGCGGTGAAGGTGCAGAAGCCGGAGGTCGCCGCCCAGGTGCGCTCGGACCTGGACGTACTGCGCAGCTTCGCCAACGCCGCCGACAAGTTCACCCCGCTGGGTCGTCGCGTGCGTTTTGCCGATTGGCTCAATGAGTTTGCCAAGACGCTGATCGCCGAACTCAACTATGAAGCCGAGGCCGAGAACCTGGTCCGCTTCGGGCAGCACCTGGCGCCATTCCCCGAGTTGTGGATCCCGCAACCGGTATGGGATTTCACCAGTCGTCGCGTGCTGACAATGGAGCTGGCGCACGGCGTGCGCGTGGACGCGATTCCGCCGGTGCGCCGCACCGAGCAGTCGATGGCCCCGTTGTCCAGCGCCCTGGTGCGCGGGTACCTGGACCAGATGTTCGTGCACGGCGAAATCCATGCCGATCCCCATCCCGGCAACCTGCGCGTCACCGACGACCAGCGGCTGGCGATCTTCGACCTGGGCATGGTGGCGCATGTGCCACCGCGCCTGCGCGAGCGACTGCTCAAGCTGCTGTTCGCCGCCGTCGACGGCCGCGGCGAAGAGGTGGCCGACGAGACCATCGCCCTCAGCACCCGGCTGGAGGACTACGACGAAGAACGCTATCTGCGCGAAGTCGGGCAGATGATCGCGCGCTATGCCGCCCATGAGACCACCACCGAAGGACAAGTGGTGCTGGAGCTGGTGCGCATCGCCACCGCCACCGGCCTGCGCACCCCGCCCGAGCTGAGCTTGCTCGGCAAGACGCTGCTCAACCTGGAAGCGGTGTGCCGCACGCTCTCGCCCGAACAGGACATGCGCCGCATCGTCGAGCGCCACCTGCAGCACGTGATGCGCGCGCGGCTGCGCAAATCAATGTCGCGCGCCAACCTGGCCAGCGAAGCAATGGAAGTGCAGTCGCTACTGCGCGAAGCACCGCGCCGCGTGGGCGACATCCTGTCGCTCGTGGCCGAGAACCGCCTGCAGATGAAAGTCACCGGGTTGGAGGAATCCCGGCTGATGGAGAGCCTGCAGAAGATCGCCAACCGCGTCGCCGCCGGCATCGTCACGGCTGCGCTGATCCTGGCCTCGTCGCAAATGATGCGCATCGATACCGGCCTCAAGCTATGGGGCTACCCAGCCATTGCACTGGTGCTGTTCCTGCTTGGCGTCGTGCTCGGCCTGACGATCGTGATCAGCGCCATGCTGTTCGACCGGCGCGCGCGCGCGCGGGAAGAGCGCGGTCATCGCTGAAGCGTTGGGGAAACCGTGAAGGGGCCGTCAAGGGCCCCATCGCGCGACATCCGAAAGGCGTGTCCAACGAACATTTCAGTCAGGTTCGTATCGGCATGATCCGGTCATGGGCCTGTCACCTTCATGTGATCCGGGACATTAGCCCCCACCGACAAGCGTTCGCGGTTGCACGCTTGCCTTCCAGATGATCAGGAAAGCCGGCCGATGCAAGGGATCGTTTTCGCGTTGTCGCTGTTGTTGCTGCTCGGGTTGCTGGCGGCATCGCCACGTCGCAAGTGGTGGAAGGCGAGCCTGCTGTCGGCATTGCTATTGAGCTGCAGCGTGTGGTGGCTGATCAACCAGCTCAGCGGCGATGGCGTCAATGCCGCCACCCTCTACCATCTGCGTGCCGATACCGAAGGCGCCGGCGTCGCCGATTTCGCCGTGCCGATCGCGTTGTTCGCCGGGCTCGCCCTGGCCTCGCTGTTGCCCCTGCTCCTGGCGGTCCGACCGATTCGCCGCTTGCACTTGCGGGGCCCCTACCAGGGCGCATTCGCCACCTTCTTGATCGTGTTCGCGGTCGCCTCGTTCTCCAGCCCGCTCTATGCCGACGGCAAGCGCCTGTGGCGAGAAGTGCGCCCGGTCGACTACGCCCAGGTGGTACCGGAATATGAAACCCCGGTGCGGCCGCTGCACCGCCGGCGCAACGTGGTGTGGATCTACGCCGAGAGCCTGGAACGCACCTACCTCGACGAGCGCACCTTTCCCGGCTTGACCCCCAACCTGCACCGCCTGGCCGCCCAAGGCCTGGATTTTCGCGGCATCGCCTCGCCGGAAGGCACTGGCTGGACCATCGCCGGACTGGTCGCCTCGCAATGCGGCGTGCCACTGACCACCGCGCCCGGCGATGAAAACAGCATGGACCGCATGGCGCTGTTCCTGCCCGAAGCGCAATGCCTGGGCGATTACCTGCGGCTGCAGGGCTACGCCAACCATTTCATCGGCGGCGCCAACGCCGGGTTCGCCGGCAAGGGTCGTTTCCTCGCCAGCCACGGGTACGATGAAGTACGCGACCTGGGCTACTTCCGCGCGCGCGGCGTCGGTCCGGAACACTTCTCCGCCTGGGGCGTGCACGACGACGTCATGCTCGATGACGCCTGGGACGCCTTCCAGACGCTGTCCGAGGCCGGCCAGCCGTTCTTGCTCAGCACGCTCACGATGGATACCCATCATCCGGCCGGGCATTTGCCGCTTCGCTGCCAGGGCCAGCACTACGACAGCGCATTGGGTCGCATCGGCATGCTGGATGCCATCCAATGCAGCGACCGCCTCATCGGCCAGTTCGTCGATCGCATCCGCAACAGCCGCTTCGCCGACGACACGCTGATCGTGATTGCCTCCGATCACCTGGCCATGCCCAACGACCTCAGCCGGATCCTGGCGCGCGAATCCCGCGAGAACCTGCTGCTGTTCCTCGGCAACGACATCGCACCACGCCAAGTGGCCGCCCGCGCCGGCAGCACGCTCGATTCCGGCGCCACGTTGCTGCAACTGATGCAGCCCAACGCCCGCACCCTCGGTTTCGGCCGCTCCCTGCTGGCACCCGGCACCGCCACCAGCGCCAGCGCCGCCGCCGCGCGCCAGGACGGCGGACACGACTACCGTCGCTACCTCGCCTTTGCCCGCAGCCTGTGGACCGGCCGCAGCACCCGCGTACTGCGCGTGGACGATGGCCAACTGTTGGTCGGCGTACAACCCATCCAGCCCCCGGTGCTGCTCGAGTACGACAAGCGCTGGAACCTCAAGGCGATGTACCTGGAGAACACCTCCAAACAGTTCGATCGCGCCAGCAGCAAGAACACCTTGGCCTATGTCGATCGCTGCACCGCCTTCGAAGACGGCTCCGCCGACGGCGATTGGTGCGCCCTGCTGGTAGACCGCAGCAGCGGCATGCGCCTGTACCGCGACGCCCAACTCAAGCGCGGCGTCGCCATCGACGCCCCGATGCCCCCCGGCGCCATGGGCCCCCGCCCCCGCGTACGCCAACCCATCATGATGACCCGCGACCCGCAGCGCACCGAATCGGGCCAATACGTCATCCAGATGTACGCCTCCCGCCTGCCCCGCCGCGCCTTCTGGATCGAAGCCGTTTCATCGCAACGCAAAGTCGTACTCGCCCAACAATGGGTACAACCCGACCCCGACGGCCGCATCCGCCTACCGCTAGGCCTGGACCACGAAGTCGACGACCTGGAAATCCGCGCCTGGCTCGACTACACCGAAGCCGAACGCTTCACCCCGGACGACCTCGCCCTGGTAGTAGAACCCGCCCCCCCAAGCTCCTAAGCGCGAGATGCTCCGCTTGAAAGCCCCCAGCCGCCACGATCCATCGGGTGGCCGGGTGCGTGCCGCGGCGGGACCGTACGCGCCATGGATGGCGCGTGGAGCCTCCAAGGACGGATTTACGGCGTGTCGCGCCGCGGCACGCACCCGGCCGCCGCCCTCGAATCCAGCATCGCGAGGCTTCAAAGCTCTGAAGCTCTAAAGCTTCAAAGCTCTGAAGTTCTGAAGTTCTGAAGCTCTGAAGCTCTGAAGCTCTGAAGCTCTGAATCTTCAACCAACCAACAACCTCAAACCGAAGGCTCCGCCAGGTCACGATCCCCACCGGCCGCCGGCCGCCCCGCACCACCCCCCATCGGCACCACCCGAATATCCTGCGGCGAAGACATCGCAATCCCCTCCTCCGCCATCCGCGCCAACAACGCAAAAAACAAATCGCTCCGCACCCCATAAGCATCGCGCGGACTATTCACATACAAAAAACTGTTGAAATTCGCCTGCCCCCCACTGATCGAATCAATGAACACCGACGGTGCCGGCGTAGCCAACGTCTTCGGATTGGCCTTGTACAAAGCAAACAACAACTCCCGCACCCGCCCCATGTCCGTCCCGATCGGCACCGCAAACTGCAACTGCACCCGACCCAACGCATTGGACCGCGTCATGTTGCGAACACTTTTGGTGATCAACTCCGAATTCGGCACGATCAACGTCGACCGATCCCCGATCTGGATCTCCGTTGCCCGCACACTGATCCGCTTCACATCCCCTTCCTGATCCCCCAACCGCACCCAGTCACCCACCTTGACCGGACGCTCCGCCATCAGGATCAGACCCGAAATAAAGTTTTGCGTGATCGCCTGCAGGCCAAAACCAATACCCACCGACAACGCACTGGCCACCAACGCCAGGTTCTGCGTCGTGATGCCCAACGCCGCCAGCGTCCACAGCACCACCAACACGATCCCCAGCGCACGCACCACCGTACCCACCGACTGCCGCGCCCCCGCATCCAGTTCCGTCTTTGGCAGATAAGTCCGGCTCAACCAGCGCTGCAAAACCTGCAACAACGCGAACCCGATCAACGCCGTCGACACCGCGCCCAGGATGCTCGTCGGCTTGATGCTCAACTCCCCTAGCGGCAATCCCGTGCGCAACGTGTCGAACAAGTTGCCGAACGTCGACAGATTCGAACCGTACGGAATCAACATCATCGCGATGCCCAGCATCACCAACGACACCCGCAACGCCGCCGACAACAACGCACCGGCCTGCGCCAGCAGACTCTGGCGCAACCCCATGCTTTGCAGCGCGCGTCCCAAGCGATTGTCAGGCCGCACCAGCCAACCGAACAGATCGTCGACAAACATCACCAGGAGCACGATCGCGCCCCACACCGCCGTCATCCAGATAAGCTGCCGCGCCACGAACAATGCGAAGTTGAGATACCCCAACAGCCCGGCCAGCAACGCCGCTACGACCGCCAGATAGCCCAGCATCCGCACCAGGGCCACGATGCCGCCACCCCGACTGGTCAGTGCCCGCTGCGGCGCCTTGGCCGTACTGGCCACCGCCTTGGGATCGGCCTCGTCCACCTGGGCCTGCTCGGCCCGATGCAGCGAGCGCGTCAGGCCCGCCAGCGCCGACAAGATCAAGGCCGCATACAACAGCGTGGAAATTCCGTCGATCGCCACTCCGAGCGAATCGCTGACGCCTACCGTTTTTAGCGTTTCCGAAAGCAGGAACCGCCCCCACAACAAGGCCACCGCCAAATAGCAGTGGATCAACAACCGCCCCGCGGTGTGGTCGTCCAGGTTGAACAACCGCCACGAAGGCTGGCTGCGCGATAGCAGCGCCCCGCTCAGTGCGGCAATCAAGGCGCCAACCACGCTGATCCGTACGAAGGCATCGGCAATCGGCGTCAACCTGTCGGCAATCGCACCCATCGACTCCACCGAGCCAACCAGGATCGCCGCCGCAATGCCCACGCTCAGTGCGCCAACGGCCGTCAGCCAAAGCGCCAGCGACGAGCGGCGTAGCCGGCCACCCGGCCCGCGCGAAGTGATCAAGCGGCGACCCAGCGCGCGCAGCAGCAACCGCACCGGGAACGCCAGCACCAGCGCCAGCACCAGGCCGCCCAGCAGGGCGCCGTAGCCATGCTCGGCCACTGCCTTGCGGAAGGTCTCGTTCTCCTGCCCGGCCAGCGCTGCGATGCGGCCGCGATCGGCAGGCCATTGCCGGGCAAGCTGCGTCCACAGCCCCGGCGACAATGGCGAGGGAACCCGCCGCGTCAGCTGCTCATTGAAATCCTGCGCGCGCCGGCGCTCGATGGCATCGCTGAATTGGCGCGCATCCAGCGCCAGTAACTCCGCACGTTTGCGCGCCTCGTCCAGGTCCGACCACCGCTTCTGCAGGGCGGTGCGCTGCCGGGTGATGTCGCGTGACTCCGCCGCGCCTTCGGGCGCCGGTCCCAGCTGGTCCAATCGCGACTTGGCATCGGCCAGCGGCCCCGCCAGCGATTGCGCTGCGCCCTGCGCATCGCGCTCCACCGAGGCCGTCTTGTCGTTGAGCGCGAGGAATTCCTCGGCGGTATCGGTGGTTTCCAGCGCTCGCCTGGCCTCGGCCAGGCGACCATCGGCCGCGGTCAGCTGCGTTCGCGCCGCCGCCAACGGATCGTCCTGCGCCCACACCGGCCCCGCCGCGGCGAACCAGCACAGCAACACCAAGGCAAGACGCAGCAGCGTCGCACGAGCAAAATCACAGCGAAGAGTCGGCACAGGCAGGCAAGGAGAAGCGCGGACTACCGCGCATGTCCGCATCCTAAACCAGACGCTGATTCCTACACGTAATCGCAGCCGTCACGATCTGGCCCCACTCATCCACTCAAGCGCAGTGCAGGTGGCAAGCTGGATGCCCCTCAGTACTTCAGCCTGAGCTCCGGCACATGGGCGCGGGCGGCCTCGTACATCTCCTGGAATTCTTCTTCGTTGTATTCATCCGGGGCATACACCGCGATCGGCTCCCAGGCATGGTCGGTCGGCTGCGGGGTGCGGGGGCCGGCACGCAGCGAATAGCAGACACCGTCATAGTCGACCAGCTCGGGCGCGTCCTCGCGCCGCTCGATGCGGTGGCGCTCGCCGCCTTGCAACAGAATGGCCTGAATCATGCTTGCTCCTTTATGGACCCGCTCCCGCGGACAGTCTCCAAGCGTAGCGCCGCAGGGACGGCCGTAACGCGTTCGCCATCAGAACGGCTTGTCGCAGCCATTGTGAGCGCTACGTCCTTGCGAACCGGGAGGCAGGCCCTGGGAGGCTTGGCCTAATGTGATGGACGTCACTTTTTGGGCTAGACTCCGGCCACGCCAATTCAGCGCCCGAGGGCTCTAATGAGTTTGCTCTTACGGATCGTGTGCAAGCTCCGCAACCATCACTGGGATAGAAAGCTGCCCGGTCTGCGCACCTGTCGCCGATGTGGCGTCGAACAGCGCCACAAGCATAGAGCGACTTGAGATGCGGGACGGCGTTCGCGCGACGGTTGGGCGGAAAGCCTAACCTCGCCACTCGCTCCGCTTTGCTTGCCACTCCCGGCTGCCGCCCTGGCCGCTTGCCGTGCGACGGTATTCCACTCGGCGCACTTCGGGAGAACGTTCAAGCCGTCGCCAATATCGACGCTTGAAAAGATGGTGCGCCCGGAGGGATTCGAACCCCCGACCAATGGCTTCGGAAGCCACTACTCTATCCGGCTGAGCTACGAGCGCGTGACCGGGGATTATGCCAGAGCTTGCCGGGCAGCGGGCGATCGCCCGGCATACGGGTAATGCGCCGGCCCGATCAAACGGCACTTCATCGGGATCGCGTCGCGGCCGATCTCAGGGTGTCAGCACGGCACGGCCGCGGATATTGCCTTCCCGCAGCCTGTCGTAAACCGCGACGGCCTGCTCCAGCGGAAACACTTCCACGTCCGCGTGGATACGCTGCTGCTGGGCGAGCGCGATCACTTCCATGAGCTCGGTGCGCGAGCCCCAGTATGGAATGCTGACCTCACAACCATAGGGCGGGTTGTTGGCCGAGTACGCCAGCGTGCCACCGCCCAAGCCGACCACGGCCAAACGACTGGCACGGCCGACCACGCGCTTGCACAGGTCCACCGTGGCCTGCGCCCCTACGAAATCCAGCGCTACGGTCGCGCCACGCGCCCCGGTGAACTGGGCGATCGCCTCTGCCGCGGCATCGCCGTCGCGGGTGTTGATGGTGTGCTGCACGCCCAGTTCGCGCGCGTGCGCCAGCTTGGTGTCGTCGATGTCGCCGGCAATCAGGCGGGCCGGCGTCAGCGCCTGCAGCAGCTGCACGGCCATGTGGCCCAGTCCGCCGATACCGATGACCACCACGCTGGCTTCCGGTGTCAGCAGCGGCAAGGCGGCCTTGATGGCGTGGTACGGGGTGAGCGCCGCGTCGCTCAACGGCGCGGCCTTGACCGGGTCCAGATTGCCCAGCGGCACCAGCAGGCGCGGTGACGGCACGATCATGTACTCGGCCATGCCGCCATCCGAGCCCAGGCCACCGCCGAAGCTGGGGATGGAAGCGTGGTTTTCGCAATAGTTCTCTGCCGATTGCTGGCAGGTGTGGCAGCGACCGCACCCCCAGGGACCATAGACGGCCACCGCGTCGCCGTCCTTCCAGCCCGCCACGCCCTCGCCCAGCCCGTCGATCCAGCCGGTGTTCTCGTGCCCCAGCGTGAACGGCCCATCGATGCCGATGCCGTCGTCCAGGACGTGCAGATCCGAGTGGCATACGCCCGCCCCGGCCACCTTGATGCGTACCTGGCCGGGGCCCGGCTCGGGCCGATCGATGTCGACGATTTCGGGCGGCTTGCCGACCGCGACGAAGCGCACTGCTTTCATTTTCATGGCTCACCCGCAGCAAAAATGCGTAGCGAAGCCCAGCCTCGCACCCACCAGGTTCGGTGCCGGTGAACTCGCGCGAGCCCACCGGGGATGCCTCACAATGGCGCCCCGGTCATTCCCACCCACGGCGTGCGGCCGCGCAGGAACGACGGATACGGCAATGCATTGGGATTGGCGGTGGTTGGTGGTACCGGGCAGCGCGCTGTGCGTGCTTCCGTTGGTGTTGATACTGGGCGTGCTCGTCATGCCGCAGACCGGTGCGCGCCACACCGTATGGCGTTGGTGGTGGGCGGTGGCCGTTGGCGTGGGCCTGACCGCCGGCAGCAAGATCGCCTTCTATGGTTGGGGCGTGGGTGTGCCCGCCTGGGACCTGACCTGTTTCAGCGGGCACACGGTATTGGCTTTGTCCTTGTGGCCGGTGGCGCTGTCCTTGGTGGTCCCGCCGGCACGGCCTATGCTGCGTGCCGCCGCGGGTTTGACCGGCTGGGTCTTCGCCCTGCTGATCGGTTTTTCGCGCATTGAACTGCGCGCCCACCCCCTGTCCGAAGTGATCGCAGGGGCCCTGTTGGGCGGGCTGGTCGCGGCAGTGGGCTTGCACGCATTGCGTCGGCAGTGGCTCAGGCCCCGAGCCAGCGGCGGCGTCGCGCTGTTGTTGTGTGGTGCGCTCGTGGTCACCTGGGTGGCCGAGCGCCGGTTCCCGATGTTGCCCACCGAAAATTGGCTAGCCCGGATCGCCCTGGTCCTGTCCGGCCACCAGGCCCCGGTGGACCGCGAGCAGTGGCGGCGACGTTGAGCGGTCCCTGGCGAGCACTCACCCGGCCGAAACTCTTCCGCCGGCTTTTCACCTGGCCTTAAAGCGGCCCTGCCCACGATGCCCACTCAGCGGTGTCGACCCGGACGCCGCCAGGAGAGAAACATGATCTGGTTCGTTGCCGGCGTGTCGCTGGGCACCTGCCTGGGGGTAGTGGTGGCCAGCTTGTGTTTTGCCGCGGCGAGCCGGCGCCGTAGACCCAACGTGTTGCCTCGGCGTGGATTGGGTGGGGGTTCGCGGACGCAGCGGTCGGTGCAGGCGCGGGTTTGAGTTGCGTGCGCAAGGCCGGGGACGAGTTCTAAGCCATCCCGTGATAGGCGGCGTGCTAGGACTTTCCTAATCAAGCCCCGCTCGATCCGGACCAGGCTGGTTGGTCCCGATGCCAGCGCCACGCGCTGTCGATAATGGGGGCCAGTTCCGTCCAGGCCGGTTGCCAACCCAGGACTTTACGGGCTTTGCGGCTACACGCCACCAAGATCACCGGATCGCCCGCGCGACGCGGTGCCATTTCATGAGGAATCGGCAAGCCAGTGACTTGGGCGGCCGTAGCGATCACTTCGCGCACCGAAAAACCTCGACCGTTGCCCAGATTAAAGACGTGGGATCCTGATTCACGCTGCATGAAGTCCAGCGCAAGCGCATGGGCCCGCGCCAGATCTTCAACGTGTACATAATCACGAAGGCAGGTGCCATCAGTGGTTGGGTAGTCGCCGCCAAATACCTTCAGCGGCGCGCCTGCACCCAGTGCGGCACGCAATACGTTCGGGATCAAGTGGGTCTCACAGGCATGCGCCTCGCCGATACCCTCTTCGGGTAATGCTCCTGCTGCATTGAAATAACGCAGCGACACCGAACGCAATCCGTAGGCATGAGCCGCATCAGCGAGGATACGCTCAACCATCAGCTTGCTGGCGCCATACGGATTGATGGGCGCCGTCTCATGGGTTTCGTCAATCAGCGCCGACTGCGGATTTCCGAACACCGCTGCCGTAGACGAAAAAACCATCCGGTCTACCCCATGCCGGCGCATCGCCTCCAGCAAATTGAGCGTACCCACCACATTGTTGGCGTAGTAGTCATAGGGTCGGGCGACAGATTCGCCCACCAGCGAGCGGGCACAGAAGTGCATCACGGCGTTGAACCGCCTTCCTGCAAACGCTCGCTCAAGCGACGTTGGATCTAGCAGGTCGGCCTCGATCAATGCTCCCCAACGCACCGCCTCACGATGGCCGGTGGAGAGATTGTCCAACACCGTGACTTGATAGTCGTTTGCCTGCAGCCATTGCGCCATGTGGCTGCCGATGTAACCGGCGCCGCCACAGACCAGGATGTGCCCTTCCATGTGCTCTCCTCAACCGATCTTATGCAAGGTCGCGCCGCCCTTGGCGACGTAGATTCCCGGCTTGTCGATGGAGCGAGTGACGATGGCACCGGCTCCGATGGTGACGCCATCGCACAGCGTGACTCCCTTCAGAATCACCGCGTTCGAACCGATCCAGCAATGGTTTCCGATGCTGACCGGAGCGATCGAAAACTGGGCCTTGGCAACACGCCGGTCGGGTCCGATCACATGATCGTGGTCATAGACCTTCACGCCTTCGCCGAACAGGGTGTCCTCGCCAATCGAGATCCGCGCCATAGCGTTCAAGGAGCAATTGTTATTGAAGAACACGCCACGCCCGATCGACACAGTTCCGTCATCGCAGAAAACGCTGAGATTTCTGCGCACAATAATCGAGCCGAATTCGAAACGTCCCGACTTTCGGATACTGATGCTCAAACCGGAACCAAAACCCCAGCAGGGACCGGCGATGCGGGCCGAACCATAAACGATCCTGAGCATCCACACTTTGGCAGCTGCCAGCGCAAGCTCCAGGCCGCGCCAAAATCGGTATCCCATCCACTTCTCCGTGTACTTTTCCACTCAGGCCGACCAACAGTCAGAATCGCTCGATCCCTCACTGAGCGGCATTGAACCCGTTCCAGTGATCGAGCAAAGGCTCGTACATCTGCTCCACACTCAAGCCTCCGGCCATGAGTACGTGCTCGGCCACCTCACGCGCAACGCCTCGACCGCCTGCGGCCCCCATGACGTAGTCGGCACGCGCCAACACCAGCGGATGCGCATCGCAGGGCGCATAGAAATAGGCGACATGACCGGCCAGGGGCAGATCGACCACGTCATCGCCGACATAGGCGATCTGCGATTCCAGCAGTTGCGACTCGCGCAAAATCTGCGCGTAAGCCTCCCGCTTTTCCAACCGGCCGGTCACCGCAACGTCGAACTTCAGCTGCGCGATGCGGTAAGTCAACGGTGCGCTGCTCCTGCCAGACAACACGCCCGTTCGAATACCGTGCGCGCGCAATAGTGCGATGGCCAAGCCGTCGCGCACGTTGAAGGTCTTGATTGATTCACCCTGCCCATCGAAGTGCAGGGAACCATCAGTCAGCACACCGTCGACGTCAAACAATACCAACTGGATCTTGCCACGGTACGTCCCCATCGCCGACTACCGGATATCTAGCGGGGCAAAATTCTTGACCAGGTCGTCGATCGCCTTGATCTGTGTCAGGAACGGCTCCAACGCGTCCAGCGGCAACGCGCTCGGCCCGTCGCAGCGTGCGTGGTCCGGATTGCGATGGGCTTCGAGGAACAAGCCGGCCAATCCGATGGCCATACCGGCGCGAGCCAGTTCCACCACTTGGCGCCGGCGCCCGCCGGATGCTCCGCTGCCGGCCTCGCGTCGTTGCAGGCTGTGGGTGACATCAAAGATGGCTGGCAGCCCGCCCGTGGATTCGATCATTTCGCGGAAGCCCAACATGTCCACGACCAGATTGTCATAGCCAAACTGGGTGCCACGCTCGCACAGGATGATCCGCTCGTTGCCGGCCTCGTGGATCTTGCTGACGATGTGGGTGATCTGTGTCGGGCTGAGGAACTGCGGCTTTTTGATGTTGACTGCGCGGCCGGTACCAGCGATCGCCGCAACCAGATCGGTCTGCCGCGCCAGGAATGCTGGAATCTGCAGCACGTCGACGACCTCGGCCAACGGTGCAGCCTGCGCCACCTCATGCACATCGGTGATCAGCGGCACTTCGAATCGGCGCTTGACCTCTTCGAAGATACGCAGGCCTTCTTGCAGACCTACGCCGCGATACGAGTGGATGGAGGAGCGATTGGCCTTGTCGAAAGAGGCTTTGAAGACGTATGGAATGCCAAGCTTCGTCGTGACTTCCTTGTAGCGCTCGGCGGCGTACAGGGTGGAGTCCAGGTCTTCCAGGACGTTGAGCCCACCGAAAAGCACGAAGGGCAGATCGTTTCCGACGGAAACGGCGGGATTGATTTGAACTACAACGGACTTGGTCATGGAAGGTAGCTCGTTCAATGCACTAGGTGCACAAGGTAGATGATGGACGCCAGCACGACGGTGGGGAAGTTCCGGCACGGTCTTACTACGATAATGCCCTGGCGTAGATCTTTTCGAGAACTGACTTTGGTACTGGTTGATCCACCGCATCGAAGAAGTTTAGATCTACCAGGTACTCCATTACATAACTCGCAAGGTTCCCCTCATTCAGATATGCGTAAAGGCTAGGTGCAAGGAACTCGACAGGTAGGCCTAGGATAATCGCCTCCAGCCCCGTCGTGGAGTTGATTGTCACCACCTTTTCCGCCCCCTCGATCAGGGCCGTCGTATTGCCGTTAGTAAGTACGGGAGGATAATTGAAAGTGAGGCCAGCGATCGCCTTGGAAATATAAGCAGTCTCATACTCGGCTGGATGCGGTTTCACCACCAGCGGCAGCCGCTCGGTCTGCGCGAGCCTGCGCAACGCACCTACATTGTCCACGTCACTGTTGAGGACCAGCTGAGTATCCTTGGATACCTGCATAGGGAAAAACACGTAACGGGACGGCAAAGCCGCCTCGTCGATGACCGGCTTCGTTGCCGGCCTTACAACTCGGCGAGCGGCGTTCGCTAGCTTTGTCCGTACCGACGTCCAGCTAAAGGCGCGATAGCCCAGCGTCACCGCGTAGATGAAGTCCACCACGTGGTGCGGACCGACCTTTCTGCCCGCAGCAACCTGCGGCACCGTGCTCCCTTTGCGCTTCTGACGAATGAATTCCGCCCGCCACCGGTCAAAATTCTCCCGATCGGCTGGATAGGAAGCAAGGATAGAAGGTTCGCGAAACAAATGAGACTGTGCATTGGTTCCTTCCGGATCGACAAATACCTTGTTCGGCAGGTTCGACAGCTCAAAGAAGACAGCCCGTAGTCCAACGTCCTTCCTCAGGCTGCGCGCAACCTCGCCCATCACTGTGGCGCCGTTCCAAACCATCAGGTTGACCTCTGAAGGCCCCAAGGCGTTGGCTTCCATATAGGCCAAGATTTCGTGCCTGACTTTGCGAAAGCAGTTGGCTGCCCGCCGCTCGGAAAGGATTCCGAGTACGACCTCTCGCGTTCGCGCGAGCGACGGAACCACCTCCGGCTCGCTGCGACCGAGCCTGCCGACCAAGGCCGTTGAGGCAGTGTTGCGTCTATGCGCAGCGACCGACATAACGGTACTGATGAAATGGTGGGATCGCGAAACGTCAGTAGCGGAAAACCTGCCGAAAAAGTCGCCGACGAGCTTATAGTCGACTAGGTAAATATTATGCATGGAGGTGGCTGTTGCCTTGCATTAGATGACGTCGCGGGGCGCCGTCGCATCCACGGGTTCAAACGGGAAGCGCATCCCCGCCAACACGATGGCAATCGCCAGAATCAACCACAAAGATCCGACCAGCACCCCGTACTTGTAAAAAAAGGAAATCGCCAGCGCAGCCAAAAGATAGGGCGATCGTCGCAACACCCAAGCCAGCGCGCCCAATACCAATACACCTCCCAGGGCACCCAGAGTGAAATACACATAGACATAGAACGACGAATCACGGACATTGCGACCCCACAATCCGGACCTACCGATGGGCTTATTCTCGTCCCACAGCAACCCATTACCGAACAGCGCATCGGGATAGGACTGCTTCTGCAGATGGTCGATCACGAGCATCCGCGATCCGATCGCGTCATAATCGACGGCATCAACGACCCGACGTTGGTAGATAGCGCCGCCCAGCGGTAGCAAAACAATAATCGCTGCCACCATGGCCACCTTGAGCATCCGGCGTCCACGCGTCGAGAGCACGAAGAGGCCGGCGCCCGCCAAGGTGATCGCCATCCCCGCAATCGACAGTGCGAGAAAGGACGTCAGGGCGCCGAGGATGGTCAATGCGGAAATTCGCTTCTCCCACAGCGTAACGAGCAACGCAACCGGGAAGACCGTCATGCTGTAGATCGAAGGCTCCGAGAAGAGCCCGGTCGCCCGAATAGGAATGAAGAGACCTTCCAGCGATCGGCTGCTGTAGATCGTGTTCGCGTACTCTTCACGGATGTAGTTATTGAAATCTATGAACTTCCCCGTCGCCATGAACCAGATCAACTGGGCCAAAAAGAAGAACGCGTGGAAGTAGACGTAGTAGTGGCAAGCGCGAAGAAATCCTGCCTGGACAATGCTTTTGCGATAAGCGAGAAGCGCCCAGAAGAACATCGACAATCCTGCGTACTTGATTACGTACGGGGGATGCACATTGTGTCGCACAGAGATCAGTATCACCAGCAGGTTCACGGCCACGAAGCTCAGTATGAACCTTGCGGTAAAAGTCGGTCGCGCAAGAATGCCCGCGATAAACAAGTAGGCGAACAACAGTACGTAGGACGCAGCCGCGGCACGGTAGCTGAAGGTACTGAGCGAGAAGGCGACGAAGCTGAGCGCAAGTAGCGCAGCATTTCTCTGTTCTTTCTTCATCATGAGTTATGCAACCAGCCTGGCCATTTGAGTTCGATACCGCTCCTCTCCGAACCTCTTGCGCGCCGCTTCAACCGCGAGACTCGCCCTGAGTTTCAGAGGCTCCCGCTCGCGGCACAACTGCACAAGAATCTGCACCGCCTCTTCCACCGTGTCATAAAGCCACCCGGTCTTCCCGTCCTCGACGCAGTCGAGGTTCCCGGCGCAGCGCGATGCCACCACTGGCACTCCGCTCAGCTGCGCTTCGATCAAGGCAACCGGCATGCCCTCCCACAGTGCCGTCGACAGGTATACATCGGAGTCACGCAACCTTTGCATCACCGCAGGCTTCGCCAACCAACCCGTGACCTCGACGCCGGCGCGCATCAGTTCGGCCTTTTGGATCGCGTCGCCGTCCCCGATCCAGGCGAAATCCATAGGCACGTCCTGTTGGCGCAATCGCTCTGCAATCTGCGCGAAGCGGGTAGGATCCTTCTGCGCACGGATCTGTCCGATCGTGGTCACGCTCAGGCGGGGTCGAGCGGCGCAGGATTTGCGTGGCTCAACCGTCAGTTCAACGGCATTTTCGACCAAGACGCAATCGCCGGACGGAATGCGGCGAGCGATTTCCGCCCGCTCGCTTTCCGAGCACGCGAGGTATGTGGAGGCTCGCAAGGCAGCGACTCGTTCCAGTGTCACGAACAGCGCGCGCTTGAAGGCCGAAATGTCGCGCCGCATGAAGGAAATGCAGTGCGGCAGATAGAACACCCGCAAGCCGCCACCAAGGCCTGCGGTTGCGAGTCGACCGATGAAGCCCGCGAACGACGAATGCAGGAACAGTGCATCGGGCCGCTCCGCGCGGACCCGGCGCCGGATCGCCAACAAGGCCAGCGCTTTTTGCGTTGCGCTTCGCATGGGCAGGTGAAGTAACTTTACGCTTGGGGAGAAGTAGTCGCGCAGATTCAGCGGCGTCTCGGGGCGACGTGAGTACACCACCGTCACCTCATGTCCATCGGCCGACTGCAGGTTGGCCAACAGCGATGCCATGGCCAGCGTGCCGGTCGCGGCGGCCTCGATGATGTGGCAGATCTGTCGTTTTCCAATGGCCACGCCCGGGTTGCCGCTCATCGGTCCCGGCCTTTGCGCCACAGGCTCAGACGGTAATAGACCCAATATAGATTGAAAATGAGCAGCGCCGCGGGTGACTCGGCGGAAGCGCCGCTCACCCCGTCGCGGTAGGGCGCCAGCTTGGCCAGGTACTTCAATCGCTGTTTGCGAAGGAATCGATGATCTGCTTCCTGCAGCGCGCCTGTCGAAACCAGATAGGCCCTCAACGCGTCGAAGTGGGCCAGCACTGTCACTCCGTCGGAAAGGCCAATATGGGAAACCTGGGTCGACGAGTAACTGCGATGCCACACTGCCACTGGCGTTTCGACGAGATGCACGTTCACGCGTCGGCACAGCTCGAGGTGGAACTGCGTGTCTTGAAACTTTCTCAGCGGTGGATGGAAGTTCGCACGTGTCAGCACCTCACGACGCACCAGCGAGCCGTTAGTCTGCAACCGCGCAATTGCGGCGGTGCGTGTCAGTCGCTGGCGATATTGTCCATAGTCGATCAGAGTATCGACCGTGTCACGGATGATGACCCGGCCAAATACCGCATCCACATCCTGGTGCTGCGCCAGATAGCCAGCCAGCAGTTCGATCTTTTCCGGAAGGTATAGATCATCGTCGTCGAGAAAGCACACCAACTCTCCGGCGGCCAGGGTGGTGCCCAGGTTGCGGCAACTTCCACCGCCGCGAGGCTCCGCGTTTCGATGTACCCGCAAGGCGATCGAAGGATAATTCAACCGGAATTTCGCGAAGACGGGCCCGAGGTCGGTGCTGGATCCGTCGTCGATGACCACCGCCTCAAGGGGCGCATGGGTTTGCGAGCCAACCGAAGCCAAGGCTCGCGCTAGGTCCTCGGCGCGATCCTTGGTGGGAATAATAACGCTGACCAGCGGCTTCACCATACTCACGCCACCGGCCACGATCTGGCAGACAGCGGCCGGAACCCCGGCGCGAAGATCCGCCTCAGGCCCTCTGACAGTGTCTTCGATTCCCCAGAACCATCCAGCGGCGTCGCGCACAGTGCTCGGGTCAGCTTGTCGCTACCTTTCAGGTCTTGTGGCGCCACCAGCAAGTCAGCGCGCCCCATGGTCTCGAACATGCCGGTGATCTTTCGGTTGGTGTCATCCACATAGCCAACGGTTCGCGCGCCTACGCTCGCACCCAGCAGTAGTACGTGCAGCCGATTGGAGATAACGACATCGCTGCTCCGGTAGAAGACCTGCATGGCCTCGATGTCGCGTGTCTCCTGGCGAAGCTCCGCTTCGATGCCGTGGTCTTCGCGTAATCGTGCGCGCAAGGCTTCCATCCCCACGCGGTCGCGCTCCACTTGAACCACCAGGTGATAACGAGTCTGCTCCGGCAGCGCGCGCACGCAGTGCCGGACGAACTCATAGCAGTCGACCAGCTGGCTTGGGTGCTGGTCGGTGCGGAAGCTCAGGCACGCGGTGGCAATCGCACCGACTGGGCGGGCGGCGGATTCGAACAGATTGAAGGCCAGGTCAGGCAGCAGTCCACTGTGGTCGATTCCGTCGGCCGCCAGCAGCACCGATGAGGCAGTGTCCCTGACGTAGAACGCGTGCATCAACCGATTTCTCATCCGCAGGAAGAACTTGTGGCGGACACCCAGGCTCTCGAAGGACAGGCCCATTTGGCAGAAGCGCGCGCCCATCATCTTGAGGGAATAGTATGGAAGAAGCGTCGCCAATTTCCGCGCGAAGCGGCTTGCCGTGTACTCTCCGCGCATGCCGCCGGGAATGAAGAAATAAAAGATCCGGTGACCGGCGATGCGCTCCTTGACCATTCGTAGCAGCAGTCGACCGGTACCGCGGACCCGCAGGACGTCGTCGGGCAGGGAGAGCATGTCAACGAACCAGGATGGTGCCTTCGACACGTCCACGACGAGCCGACCCTGGCGGGCGAGCAGCCTGATCAACTCTCGGTTGATGAGCGCATCGCCGAGGTTCTCGTACTGGGTCCGGACGGAAATAAAACTGACATTCATGGCTGCGACTGCTCTCTAGCATGTTGTTTGATTACGCTGAAAATGATTCGATTCGAAATCAAGTAGTGGATCGACAGGGAGGCCGAGTAAACCAATAGCGTGAACCTGCTGTCCCATCCCAGCAGCCTGGCCGCCAGGAAAATCACCACGATCATGGCGAACCTCCCCAGGTTCATCTTGAGAAACAGATCTTGGCGACGAAATAACGTCAGCGCGTTGCCCAGCGGTGAAGAGATGAACTGGAATACCAGGTAAATGGAAAGAATCCGGGCGAACTGTCCGGCCATTTCCCAGCGCTCGCCAAACACGATGGAGAAGATCCACGGTCCAAACGCCATCAACATGAGCGCCGCTGGCAGCGAGAGCACAATCAACCGTTTGGTGACCGACCGGGTGATTGCCAGCACACTCGCAGGATTCTTGCGACCAATGGCCGAAATCTCCGCGAAATATGCATTGGCCATCGTCGTGCCGACCAGGCTTAGGGGAAGCGCCAGGGCGGTCAGTGCCAAGCCCAGCTGCCCGGCGGTCTCCATCCCGAATAGCTGCGCGGAGAATAGGCCAGGCCCTTGCATCGAGAGCATCAGCAACACGTGCGAGGGCAAGCGATACCGGGGCATGTCCTGATAGTGCGCCGCGAGCGCGCGCATGCGTCGGAGCGCCACGGCGTTGCGATGCAGCCGCACTTCGATGATGCACCGTCGCAGTAAGGGCAAAGCCCCACCGCCTTGCTGGGCGATCTGGCCGACCAACAGGCCAATCGGTTTGAAGCCAGCTAGCCCAAGGCCGATCTTCACCAGGCCACCCGTAATGGCTTGATTGGTCTGGCTAAGGGCTAGGGTCTTGAATGTCTTTTTCCGCGTCCCCCACAGAGTGAGTACTTCGTAGAACGCGGTGACCCCCACCCCGAGTACGATGAGCCAGAGGTAGGGCTCCAGCGAACCCAGCGATGCCATCGATAGCATTGCTGGACCGACGGACCAGGCAATCAAGGCGATCAACAATGTAACTCCGCTCAAGATGAGCAGGTTCAGCACCAACAAATTGATCGCCGTGCCATCTCGACGCGGCATCGGGATCGCCGTGACGTATCGCAATGTTGCGAAGGGGGCGAGGATCGCCACGATTGCCGTGAAAGTACTCAGAATCCCCATCTGCCCAGGTGAATACAGGCGTGTGATGAGAGGGATGGAGGCCAAGCCGATCACTTTGGCCGCAGCGCCGCCCGCGGCAAGGGTCAACATCGCCCTGAACACACCTCCGGCTTGATTGCCGAACACGCGCTCGTCCCACCTCATCGCTTTCCCTCCCACGAGCGCGCTTTGCCCAACCGGTGCAGCCTGCACCATGCCGGGCCAAGCGTGCTCAAGCATGCGGGCACCGCACGGAAGACAACGAAGCGGCACTGCATCAACATGATTTCAGTACGCGTTGCGGTGCACAAACCCTTTGAACAGGGTCAAGAACACGATTTTGATGTCGAACCACAAGGACCAGTTCTCGATATAGAACAGATCGCACTCGATGCGCTTGCACAGATCTGTGGAGCCGCGCCACCCGTTTACTTGCGCCCAGCCCGTGATGCCCGCCTTTACCATGTGCTTCTTCATGTAAGCGGGTATTTCCTGCTTGAACTTATGCACGAACACCGGCCGTTCCGGGCGTGGGCCGACGATGGACATGTCTCCCTTCAGTACGTTGAGGAACTGAGGCAATTCGTCCAGGCTGGTTTTGCGCAGGAAGGCACCAACACGCGTCGCGCGGCACTCTCCCGCCTTGGCCCAGACCGCACCGGTACCCTGTTCGGCGTCGACGGGCATCGAGCGGAACTTGAGCATCCAGAAGGTCTTGTTGTTCCAGCTCATGCGTTCTTGGCGGTAGAACACCGGACCAGGCGAGCTCAACTTCACAGCCGCAGCGAGCACCAGCATCAGCGGCGATATGGCCATCAGGATAAGCCCCGCCAAGAAACGAT
>DASWQJ010000205.1:0-6095 GCA_036403795.1 Stenotrophomonas sp. | reverse complement strand
TCAACCTGACCCCGTTTTATCGCCCCTGGTTTCGCTCGGCAGGGATTCTCGCCACGTCCACGCGCCACTCGCCACAGTGCCCGCATGGAAATCGCACGCGACCTGGTGGTGATGCGACCGGAAGGGCTGTACTGCCCGGCCGGCGATTTCCATATCGATCCGTGGCGTCCCGTGCCTTGCGCGGTCATCACCCATGGGCATGGCGATCACGCCCGTCCCGGGATGGGCAGCTACCACTGCCTGGACACCAGCCTGCCGGTGCTGCGCTGGCGACTGGGCGATCAGCAGTATTTCGCCCATCGCGCCGGCGACGCATTCACGCTCGGCCGGGCGCGTGTCTCGTTGCATCCGGCCGGCCATGTACTGGGCTCGGCGCAGGTCCGCATCGAGGCCGATGATCAGGTGTGGGTCGCTTCGGGCGACTACAAACGCCAGCCCGACCCGACGTGCGAGCCGTTTGAAACGGTGCCCTGCGACGTGTTCATCACCGAGGCCACTTTTGCATTGCCGGTGTACCGCTGGCCGGAAACCCGCGAAGTGGTCGACGAGATCGTGCAGTGGCGCCGCGAGTGCGAAGCCCGCGGCGAGGCAGCGGTGCTGTACTGCTACGCGCTGGGCAAGGCACAACGCCTGCTGGCCGAACTGCACCACCGTGGCGAGCCGCCCGTGCTGCTGCACGGCGCCATCGCCGCCGGCGTTGCGGTCTACCGGCAAGCGGGCATTGCGATGATCGAGACCGAGCCGGTGGCCGAGCAGGCACGCAGTGTCGATTTCGCCGGACGACTGGTGATGGCGCCGCCTTCTGCGGCGGGCAGCGCCTGGCTGCGCCGTTTCCGCCGTGCCCAGCAGGGTTTCGCCTCGGGCTGGATGCGCATTCGCGGCAATCGCCGCCGACGCAATTACGACCGCGGCTTCGTGCTGTCCGACCACGCCGACTGGCCGGCCTTGCTGCAGACCATCGCCGACACCGGCGCCCGCCGAATCATCGCCACCCATGGCAGCACCGAGGCCTTGCTGCGGCACCTGCGCGAGCACGAGGTGGATGCCGGGGCTTTCAGTACCGCTTACGGAGAAGAAGAATGAAGACGCATCCACCGCTGCGCGCGGCGCTCCCCCGCCGCAACGCCTTGGCCGGGGCCATGGTGTTCCAGCGTGCAGTGCTCGCATTTCGGTTGCGACGCGCCACCGCGCCGTCGCCGCCCCTGCGCGAACCCTTCACCGAACGCGCGCTCGCGCTGCTGCGCGGGGAAGCGCCGCGCCATTGAAACGCTTCGCCGCGCTCTTCCGCGAGCTGGATCGCAGCACGGGCACGCTGGACAAGCGGGCCGCCCTGGTCGCGTACTTTCGCCAGGCTCCCCCAGCCGATGCGGCGTGGGCCTTGTATCTGTTGAGCGGCGGCAAGGTCGCCGGTGCACGTGCGCGCATCGCGGCCAGCGGAGAACTGCGCGAGTGGATTTCCCAGGTGACCGGCATCGCCGCCTGGCTGGTCGAGGACAGCTACGACCATGTCGGCGACCTGGCCGAAACCTTGGCATTGTTGCTGGATGACCCGCTGGTTTCGAGCGAGGACTTGCCACTTTGGCAGTGGATCGAGCAACGCTTGTTGCCGGTCGCCAACGCACCGGTGGAGGTGCGCCGCGAGGTCGTCACGCAGGCTTGGCGCACCCTGGATTTCGAGCAACGGCTGGTGTTCAACAAACTGTTGACCGGCGCGTTGCGCGTCGGCGTATCGCAGCGCCTGGTGCAGCAAGCGTTGGCGGAACTGTCCGGCGTGGACATCGCGCGCATCGCCCAGCGGATGCTGGGTGCCTGGCGGCCGACGGCTGATTTCCTGGCCGCGCTGTTGTCCAGCGAAGTCCTCGACAGCGATCGTGAGCAACCCTATCCCTTCTTCCTGGCCTCGCCACTGGAGAACGAGCCGGCCACACTGGGCGAGGTCGGCGACTGGCTGTTGGAGTGGAAGTGGGACGGCATCCGGCTGCAGTTGATCCGCCGCGGCGACGACGTGGCGTTGTGGTCACGCGGCGAAGAACGCCTGGATGGACGCTTCCCCGAGATCGAACAGGCCGCCGCTGCACTGCCTGCCGGCACGGTCATCGACGGCGAACTGCTGGCCTGGCGACCCGGCGCAGACCAGCCGCTGGCCTTTACCGCCTTGCAGACGCGCATCCAACGCCTCAAACCCGGCCCGAAGACGTTGGCAGACGCCCCGGCACGCGTACTCGCTTACGACCTGCTGGAATGGGATGGCCAAGACCTTCGAACGCTGCCGCTGCGAGAGCGACGCGTGCTGCTGGAGCGGGCACTGGCCGCACTGGATGACCCGCGCATCGTGGCCTCGCCGGTGGTCGAGGCCGCTGATTGGCGCGCGGCGGCTGTGTTGCGCGAAGTCTCGCGCGAACGCGGTGTCGAGGGCCTGATGCTCAAGCGCGCCGAGTCGCCCTACCAGACGGGCCGACGTCGCGGCGACTGGTGGAAATGGAAGATCGACCCGCTCACCATCGACGCGGTGTTGCTTTACGCCCAGGCCGGCCATGGACGGCGCAGCACGCTCTATACCGACTACACCTTTGGTCTGTGGAAGGACGATGAACTGGTGCCCGTGGCCAAGGCCTATTCGGGCCTGGACGATGCCGAGATCCTTGAGCTGGACCGCTGGATCCGTGCGCATACCACCGAGCGCTTCGGACCGGTGCGAGCAGTGACGCCGCACCACGTGTTCGAGTTGGGCTTCGAAGCGGTCAATGCCAGCAAGCGCCACAAGTCCGGCATTGCGGTGCGCTTCCCGCGGATCCTGAGATGGCGCCACGACAAGCCCCTGCAGGAGGCCGATACGCTCGCGACGCTGCAGGCGTTGGCCCGATGAGTCGTGCGCCGACGCCCGCCCAGCGTTGGCGCGAGTGGTTCGTGCAGCGCGGCTGGCAGCCCCTGCCATTCCAACGCGAAGTTTGGCGACGCTACCGGGCGGGCGAATCCGGGCTGCTGCATACCCCTACCGGCAGCGGCAAGACATTGGCGGCGTTTGGTGGCCCCTTGCTGGAAGCCCTGGCCGAGGCCCCGGTGACCGCGGCGCGACGGCGGACTGCCGAGCGAGCCCTGCGGGTGCTGTGGATTACGCCGCTGCGGGCACTGGCCGCCGATACGGCGCGTGCGTTGCGCGAACCGTGCGAAGCGCTTGGCCTGCCGTGGCAGATCGGGCTACGCACCGGCGATGCCAGCGCGCGCGATAGACGCCTGGCGCGCGAAGGTCGTCTCGACGCGTTGGTGACCACGCCCGAGTCGCTTGCGTTGTTGCTCTCCTATCCCGACAGCGCGGCGCGCCTGCACACCGTGCGCGCGGTGATCGTCGACGAGTGGCACGAGTTACTGGGCAACAAGCGCGGCGTGCTGCTGCAACTGGGGCTGGCCCGGCTGCGCGCGCTGTCGCCGTCGCTGCGGACGTGGGGTCTGTCCGCCACGCTGGGCAACCTTGAGCAGGCACGCGATGTGCTGCTGCCGCACGCACCGGGCGCAGTGATCATCAGCGCGCCTCGCCCTCGGCCGCTGGTGCTGGAATCGCTGGTCCCCGGCAGCGGCGAGCGCTTTCCTTGGGCAGGCCATCTCGGCCTGGGCCAATTGCAACGCGTGCTCGAGAAACTGCTCGCCTGCCGCGCCAGCCTGCTGTTCACCAATACCCGCGCCCAGGCAGAACTGTGGCACCAGGCCTTGTCTGCGGTGTGGCCCGAATCGCCGGGCACACTGGCGCTGCATCATGGTTCGCTGGATCCGGGCTTGCGCGCGGCGGCCGAAGCCGGCCTGCGCGATGGCACGTTGCGCTGCGTCGTGGCCACCTCCAGCCTGGACCTGGGCGTGGACTTCCCAGCCGTCGACCAAGTGCTGCAGATCGGCAGCCCCAAGGGCGTGGCTCGCCTGTTGCAGCGGGGCGGCCGCGCGCGACACCGGCCGGGCGAATCTGGCCACGTCATCTGCGTGCCGACCCATGCGCTCGAACTGGCGGAGTACGCCGCAGCGCGCCACGCCATCGCCCGCGGCCACGTCGAATCGCGAGAGCCACCCCGCCTGGCCCTGGACGTGCTTGCTCAACACTGCATCAGCTGCGCGCTGGGTGGAGGCTTCCACGCCGACTCGCTGTTTACCGAAGTCCGCGGCACCCATGCTTTCGCCACGCTCGACCCCCGGCACTGGCAAGGGGTGCTGGATTTCATCGTGCAAGGGGGCTCGGCGTTGGCGCACTACCCCGATTTCCACAAGGTCGTACGCGGCGAGGACGGCCTCTACCGGGTGATCGACCGACGCGTGGCGCTGCGTCACCGGCTGTCGATCGGCACCATCACCGGCGATGGCAGCGTAGCCGTGAAATTCCTGCGCGGCGGCAGCCTGGGCTCGGTGGAAGAACAATTCGTCGGCCGGTTGCGGCGCGGCGACCGCTTCCAGTTCGCAGGTCGCCTGCTTGAGCTTGTGCGGCTTGAGAACATGACCGCTTACGTGCGCCTGGCGAAAGGCGGCGAAGGCAGCGTGCCCCGCTGGATGGGCGGACGCCTGCCCCTGTCGGGCGAACTGGGCCGTGAACTCGAAGCCGTGTTGGCGCGGCCCGACGACTCCCCCGAGTTACGCGCCCTGGCGCCGTTGTTGCAACTACAGGGGCGACTGTCGGCGCTGCCGGCACCGGGCTTTTTGCTGGCCGAGACGCTGCGCACGCGCGAAGGACGGCATCTATTCCTGTACCCATTCGCGGGCAGGCAGGTGCACGAAGGATTGGCGGCCTTGTTGGCGCTGCGCTGGGGGCGGCGCCAGCGCAACAGTTTCAATTACGCGACGAACGACTACGGCCTGGTGCTCTCGCCATCGCAGGAGGCCGTGCCCGACGCAGCGTTGTTGCACGAACTGCTCTCGCCCGCCGGCCTGTTCGAGGACCTGCGCGAAAGCCTCAACCTGGCGGAATTGGCCCGACGCCAGTTCCGCGAAATCGCCCGCGTGTCCGGTTTGCTGGTACCGCAATTGCCGGGTCGTGCGCAGCGCAACCTGCGCCAACTGCAGGCATCGGCCGGGCTGCTGTACGACGTGCTGCGACGCTTCGATCCCGATCACCTGCTGCTCGAACAGGCCGAACGCGAAGTGTTGTCCGGGCAGCTCGAGCTTTCGCGATTGGCCGCCACCTTGGAAGACTGTGCCGACCGCGAACTGCAACTCACCCAGCCTCGCAGCCTCACGCCGCTATCGTTTCCGCTATGGGCCGAAGGGGTCCGCGGCCAACTCAGCACGGAAGACTGGAAGGCGCGCGTACTGCGTGCCGCGCAGCAGCTGGAACGCCGCCATGGCCACTGAGCATCACGCATCGATCGGTGGCGAGTCGGTGGTCCTGCTGGGCGAGCGCGCGCTTTATCGTCCGACACGCCAGGCGCTGTTGATCTCCGACCTGCACTTGGGTAAGGCGGACGCGTTCCGCCGGGCCGGCATCGGCCTGCCCCGCGGCGGCACCGCCCACGATCTGCAGCGCCTCGACGGATTGCTGGAACGCCATCCTGTGCGTCAACTGTGGATCCTGGGCGATGTGCTGCACGGCGCGGTATTCGATGCCGCCTGGCGAGGTCAGTGGCTGCAGTGGCGCGAAAGACATGCGTCGCTGGACGTGGTGGTGGTGCGCGGCAACCACGATCGGGTGCTGCAGCCAGCGACACTCCAGTTGCGCGACGCCGGCACCCAGGCACTCGAAGGCGGCTGGCTATTGCGTCACGATCCAGTGCCGTCGCGGGATGCGCACGTGGTCTGCGGTCACTTGCACCCGCTATGCGAGTTGCCGGGGTTGCGGCGCCGATTTCCGGCGTTCTGGTTGCGCGAAGGCGTCACGGTACTGCCGGCGTTTTCGCATTTCACTGCGGGGGTGGCGCCGTTGCTGACGCGGGGCGAGCAGCTGGTGGTGTGTGTGGAGGGGGATGCTGTTGCGCTGCCGGTGGTGCGCTAGGCGATCTGGATCGCGGTTGCTTTTTTTTTCGATGGTGCGTTTTTAATGCGTTCTTCACTCGTATCGGAGTGCTGGGTGCGCGGCTTGCGAGTTGGGTTTTTATTGTGGGCGCGGGTGGTTTGGGCGGTTGGTT
>DASWQJ010000204.1:0-5178 GCA_036403795.1 Stenotrophomonas sp. | reverse complement strand
ACGCGGTGCCGTTCCTGGCGCAGAACCAGATGCTGCTGAAGATCACCCGCCACGAATCGATTGATCCCAAGGTGTGGGCGATCTACCTGGCCGCGGGGTTTGGCCTCGCGGCCGTGTTGTGGTTCTTCGCGGTGCGCCGCTACCACCAGGAAAAGCTGGCGATCAGCGGCTGAGGCATGGCTCACGCTGTTTCGACGAAGGCCCGGCTGTGAAGCCGGGCCTTCGCTTTTGTAGGCAATCGACTTCCCGGGCCGGATTGAATCGTTTCCATGAAACGACGAGAACCCCTGTTCAGCACCGGATCGCGACTGCGACGCCTGCTTCGCACCGGTTTGACGGTTCGGCAACGAATGAGCGCGCACGCTCGGCGCACAACCCAACCTGCGGAGGGCAGGATGAAACTCAATAAGATGTTCGTGGCGCTAGGTGCGCTGTTGCTGGCGCCGGCACTCGCCGTCGCCAACGATGACAAGATGCAGAAGATGGATACCGACGGCGACGGTGCCGTCAGCAGTGCCGAGCATGCAGCCGGCGCGCAGAAGATGTTCACCGCGATGGACACCAACAAGGATGGCTCGGTCTCTGCCGCCGAGATGGATGCGAGCTGGGCCAAGAAGGCGGCCAAAGACGGCAAGCCCGACCGCATGAAGATGTCCTCGGCCGACAAGATCAAGGAAATCGACACCGATGGCGACGGCAGTATCTCGGCCTCCGAACATGCTGCCGGATCGGCCAAGATGTTCTCCAAGATGGATGCCAACAGCGATGGCAAGGTGACCGCGGCGGAAATGCAGGCCGGGCACGACACGATGATGAAGAAGAAAGCCGGCACGTAGCCTGCGGCAAATGACACATGCATAAAAAAGGCCCGGATCGCTCCGGGCCTTTCTTCTTTTTTCAGCGACTGCCGCAGCTCGGCTCAGGTACCCGGGCTGAAAGACAACGTGCGACGCGTAGTCACCGGCGCGGCGACCGGCTCGAACTTCCAACGCTTGGTGGCATTGAGCGCTTCGCGGTCGAACACGCGCGCCGGGTTGGCGCGCAGCACGCGCGAGCTGGTCACCGAGCCATCGGTGCCGACGGTGATTTCCATCAGCACTTCACCCGAGGTGCCGGCACGCAAGGCTTCCGGCGGGTAGCGCGGGGCCGGCGTGCTGATCGCGCGCAGCTGCGCAGCACTGGCCTGGGCAGCGGCCGGGGTGGCCGGCTTCGGGGCAGCGGCGGCGGTGGCTTTCTGCTCGGCGTCGCGCTTGGCCGCGGCCTGGCGCTCGACTTCAGCAGCCTGCTGGCGGGCGCTCTCCTGCTGGGCGGCAATCTGCTGGGCTGCGGCGGCTTCCTTGGCTTGCTGGTCGGCCAGCTTCTTCTGCTGGTCGGCCTGCTGTGCCTTGTCCTCGGCCTGCTTCTTGACCTTCTCGGTTTCCTGGGCGGTGCGCGTGGTGGCGGCCTGCAGCCCGTTGGTAATGCCGGACTTCAGGCGCGGCAGCGCCGGTGCCTTGTCGTCCACCTTCTCGAGCAGGGCGACCAGGCGCTGGGCTTCGACGAAGTCCTCGCGGTTGATGGTCTGCTCGGCGGCGATCAGCGTGTACGGCGTTAAGTCGGTCAGCGCGCTCTTGACGGTAGCGTCCTGCGGCAACTTCTCGCGCAGCGACAGGTAGTACTCCACGGCGTTGTTGCCGGCCGGTGCGTACATGCGGTTTTCGCGCAACGCCAGCGAGGCCGCTTCGCGCAGCTGGTCCACCGACATCGACTGCACTTGCGGCGACACCGCCGTCTCCGGCGTGGTGGCCGGCGTGGCCGCTGGCGTAGTGGCCGGTGCATTGGCCGCCGGTGCCTGCGTGCCCGCGGCGGGCGCCTGGGCCGGTGCAGCTTCTTCGTTCTTGGAACAGGCGGCCAGGGCCGCCAGCAACAGCATCGGCACGACCAAGCGTGCCGGCCGGCGCAGATTCAGATCCAACATGACTCCCCCTTGACGACCCCGATACGAAAGAACATTGCTGCAATGGACTTCGAAATGAACGCCCGCTATCCCGTAAGCGGACGTCCGATAGGCAATCTAGCATTGCCAACAGGTTTTTGGACAGGAAATGGCGAATTCGCGCCCGCCCGATCTGTGATCGGGCGCACGGCCGGGCATGCCTTCCACGGTGCGGCCACTGGCCCGAGTCCACGACTTCAGTGGGCCGATGCACGGCCTGGCCAGGCCTTCGCGAGGGCCGGCTTTGCGGCCGGCCCGAATCCTTAGTGGGCTGGCTCGCGCGACGGCGCGGTGGCCATCAAACGATCGGTCCAGGCGATCCCGATCGCCGACAGGATGAAGACGCAATGGATGATGGTCTGCCACATCACCCCTTGCGTGGTGAGCGGTGAGCAGGTGGCTGCCCCGATCTGGCTGGCGGCCGTGGCCAGTTGCTCGGCCGTACAGGGGTTGCCCAGCGCGCCGGCGGCGATGAAGGTCTTCAGCAGGTGGATCGAGGAGATGCCGATGATGGCCATCGCCAGCTTGACCTTGAGCACCGAGGCGTTGACGTGGCTGAGCCATTCGGGCTGATCCGGATGGCCTTCCAGGCGCAGCCGCGACACGAACGTCTCGTAGCCGCCGACGATCACCATCATCAGCAGGTTGGAGATCATGACCACATCGATCAGGCCAAGCACGATCAGCATGATCTGCTGCTCGCCCAGGCTGGGGGCCTCGTGGATCAGGTGCCAGAGCTCCTTGCCGAACAGGAACACGTAGACGCACTGCGCCAGGATCAGCCCCAGGTACAGCGGCAACTGCAGCCAGCGCGAGGCGAAGATGAGGGAAGGAACCGGGCTCAAGCGCGGGGGACGATCGGTCATGGGCGCAACAGCGTGTTGTGGCAGGCCGGGCAGGGTAACGGTCCGCGCGCGGCCCTGCCAACCCATCCCGGCGCTACACTGCCGGACCCCTTGGTGAGGCACCCCCGAGATGATCGACTTCCATTACTGGCCCACGCCCAACGGCCACAAGATCAGCCTGTTCCTGGAAGAGGCCGGCCTGGAATACACCATCAAGCCGGTCAACATCGGCGCCGGCGACCAGTTCCAGCCGGACTACCTCAAGATTTCCCCCAACAACAAGATGCCCGCCATCGTCGACCATGCACCGGCCGACGGCGGTGCGCCGATCAGCGTGTTCGAGTCCGGCGCGATCCTGGTGTACCTGGCCAACAAGACCGGCCGCTTCTTCGGCGAGGACGTGCGCCAAAAGGTCGCCGTCAACCAGTGGCTGATGTGGCAGATGGGCGGCCTGGGCCCGATGACCGGCCAGTACGGCCACTTCAATGTGTATGCGCCGGAAAAGATCCCGTACGCCATCGAGCGCTATACCCGCGAAGTCGAGCGCCTGCTGGGCGTGCTCGATCGTCAGCTTGAGGGGCGCGCCTTTGTCGCCGGCGACCGCTACAGCATCGCCGACATGGCGATCCATCCCTGGATCAACGCCTATGAGCCTGCCCCGCTGGACCTGACGCCCTATCCGAACCTGCGCCGCTGGCACGCGGCCATCGCCGAGCGGCCGGCCTCCGTGCGCGCCTACGCGCTCAAGCAGCAGGTCAATCCGAACGCGGGCAAGCCGCTCAGCGAAGAAGAGCGCAAGCACCTGTTCGGAAAGAAGTAAGCCCGTCCCGCCCGCACCCGTGCGCCGCAGCGATGCCGGCGCCAGGTGTTGGGCAACCCACGGCCGGCGACTTTCGTGGTCCCGGCCCACGCGGCTCCCACACGGGAGCGCACCCCGGAAATCCTGATCGCATGCGCATCCTCTTTGCCTCGCTCGCCCTCATGCTCGCCACCCTCGCCCCCGTGCACGCCGAAAAACTCACGCTTGAAGCCATCACCGGCCCGTTGGCCCTGTCCGGCCCCACGCTGATGAAGGCGCAGGTCGCGCCCGACGGATCGCGGGTGACCTTCCTGCGCGGCAAGGACGAGGACCGCAACCAGCTCGACCTGTGGGAGTACGACATCGCCAGCGGCCAGACGCGCTTGCTGGTGGACTCCAAATTGGTGTTGCCTGGCGGCGAGCAGCTCAGCGACGAGGAAAAGGCCCGTCGCGAGCGTCAACGCATCGCCGCCTTCAGCGGCATCGTCGATTACCAATGGGCGCCGGACGCGAAGGCCCTGCTGTTTCCGCTGGGCGGCGAGTTGTACCTGTACGACCTGCGCCGCAGCGGCGCGGCGGCGGTCCGCAAGCTCACCGAGGGCGAAGGCTTCGCCACCGATCCCAAGCTGTCGCCGCTGGGCGGCTTCGTCAGCTTCGTGCGTGGCCGCAACCTGTGGGTGATCGACCTGGCCAGCGGCAAGCAGGTCCAGCTGACCCACGATGGCAGCGAGACCATTGGCAACGGCGTGGCCGAGTTCGTCGCCGACGAGGAAATGGAGCGCCATACCGGCTACTGGTGGGCGCCGGACGATTCGGCGATCGCCTTTGCGCGCATCGACGAAACGCCGGTGCCGGTACAGAAGCGCTATGAGGTCTACGCCGACCACACCGATGTGGTTTCCCAACGCTACCCGCAGGCCGGCCAGCCCAACGTGCGCGTGCAATTGGGGGCGATCGCGCCCAAGGCCGGCGCCAAGCCGCGCTGGGTCGACCTGGGCAAGGATCCGGACATCTACCTGGCCCGCGTGGACTGGCGGGATCCGCAACGGCTGGCATTCCAGCGCCAGACGCGGGACCAGAAAAAGCTTGAACTGGTCGAGGCGACCTTGGCTAGCGGCAAGCAACGGGTACTCGTGACCGAGACCAGCCCCACCTGGGTACCGCTGCACAACAACCTGCGGTTCCTCGACGATGGCCGGTTCCTGTGGGGATCGGAGCGCAGCGGTTACGAGCACCTGTACCTGGCCAGCGAAGACGGCGCATCGCTCAAGCCGCTGACCGCTGGCGATTGGGTGGTGGACGATGTGCTGGCGGTGGACCAGGCCGCGGGGCGTGTGTACTTCTCCGGCACCAAGGACTCGCCGCTGCAGAAGAACCTCTACGCCGTGCCGTTGGGCGGCGGTGCGGTCGAGCGACTGTCGAAGGACGACGGCATGCATGTCGCCAGCTTCGCCGGCAACGCCAGCGTCTATGTAGACAACTGGTCCAACACCACCACGCCGCCGCAGATCGAGCTGTTCCGCAGTAATGGCGAAAAAATCGCCACCCTGTTGAAGAAC
>DASWQJ010000203.1:0-2770 GCA_036403795.1 Stenotrophomonas sp. | reverse complement strand
CAATCATTGAACCACGAAAAACCACAATTAACCCGGTTTTCCCTCTGCTGCCCACCTTAGCAGTGGTCCAAACCTTGTCAACAACTTTTGTTCGGCCAAATCGCCTGAGGGATCAATGGCTTGCAGCAATCTTTAGAGACTTGTTCAAGGCTTATCCACAAGTTGCTGTTTCGTCTCAGATTTTGAGATTTGAGGAAAATTCAGCCGTGTGCAGAAGGCGTTAAGAACAAAGACGTGACGCAGGACACATGGCCGGCGACTGCGCAAAGCGGACACAATTGGCCCATGTGCCTGGTTGCCATCGCCTGGAAAGCCCATCCCCGCTGGCGGTTGCTGCTGGCAGGCAATCGCGACGAGTTCCACGAGCGCCCTACTGCCCCGCTGTCACATTGGCCGGTGCCGCAAGACACCGTGCTGGCCGGCCGCGACCTGCGCTCGGGCGGCACCTGGGTGGGCCTGGGAAGCGGCGGACGCGCTGCCGTAGTAACGAATGTGCGCGACCCGTTGGCCAGCCAATCCGGCCCGTCCCGCGGGCACCTGATCGCCAACTACCTCGCCGGCGGCGAGCGCGCGAGCGACTTCACTACCGCCCTGGCACAGGACGCGGGTACCTACCCACCCTTCAATCTATTGTTGGCCGATGAGCGCGACTGCCATTACCTGGGCAACCACCCGATGGCGACGCAGGCGCTGGCGGCCGGGGTGCATGGCATGTCCAATGGGGCGCTGGATGCGCCCTGGCCCAAGACCCGCCGCCTGACGGCCGTGTTAAGCCACTGGATCGCGACCCGCGAAGCGTCGCTGGAGCCGTTGTGGGAGGCCCTGGCCGACGCTCACCCCGCCCTCGACAACGATCTGCCCGAGACCGGTGTCGGCCTGGAATTGGAACGCCGTCTTTCCCCTGCCTTCATCCGCGGCCGCGACTACGGTACGCGCGCCAGCACGATCCTGGCCATCGACCACGACGGCAAAGGCTGGATCCACGAACGCCGTTTCGGGCCCGATGGCCTGTTCCTGGGCCAGACCCTGCTGGCGCAATGAGGGGCGAGCGCCCGCTGGCGCACGGCCCCAAGGGAAAGTGGCGGAGCCGGCCGATAAGCCGGGTTCTGTCGTGGACAGTCATTCTTCTAGGCGCCGCGTCACCGCGGCGCTCGAGCAACCTACCCGGACCCGACGCGGGCCGCGTCATGAGGTCCCTATTTGGTCTTGCTCCAGGTGGGGTTTGCCGTGCCGGTCCGTTACCGGACTCGCGGTGCGCTCTTACCGCACCATTTCACCCTTACCGGCTCTGCTGCCCGAAGGCCGGAGAACGTAGGCGGTATCTTTCTGTTGCACTTTCCGTCGGCTCGCGCCGCCCAGGCGTTACCTGGCACCTTGCCCTATGGAGCCCGGACTTTCCTCGGCATTCTTGCGAATGACGCGACTGTCTGGCCGACTCCGCCGCGGCCATTGTAACCGAGCCGTGCGGCTCATCCGCCGTATAAAGATTTGCGCGGGGCGCCCGTCAGTTCAGCAGCGAGTTTGGCAGCGGTCGACGGGGGCAGATGCTCGCTCAAGCGCGTATAGACACGCCGGCCCTCGGCAAGCTTGGCCTCCGCTTCGGCCGCTTCGTCCGCCCCTTGCACCATCACCACGAACTCGCCCTTGCGCTGGTTCTCGTCCGCATCGACCTTGGCCCGCAACGCCTCCAACGTGCCATCCAGTACGGTCTCGAACAACTTGGTGAGCTCGCGCGCGATCACCGCCGGGCGGCCGGGTCCGAAGGCCTCGGACAGATCGGCCAGCGACTCGACGATCCGGTGCGAGGATTCATAGAACACCAGGGTGCGTGGCTCGCCCGCCAATTTGCCCAGGCGATCGCGCCGTGCGCTGCCCTTGGCCGGCAGGAAACCCTCGAATACGAAGCGGTCACTGGGCAGGCCGGCGACGCTCAGCGCCGCGATCGCCGCACACGCCCCGGGCACGGGACTGACGCGCACGCCGGCCGCGCGGGCAGCGCGCACCAGCCGGAAACCCGGATCACTGACCAGCGGCGTGCCGGCATCGCTGATCAAGGCCAGCGAATCGCCTGCCAGCAGGCGGGTCACGATGCGGGCGGACAGGGCGTCCTCGTTGTGGTCATGCAGCGCGAGCAAGGGTCGCTCGATGCCGAAGTGGGCCATCAGTTGTCCACTGCGCCGGGTGTCTTCAGCGCAAATGGCGGCCACGCCGCGCAGGATCTCCTGCGCACGCGGGGTAAGGTCGCCGAGGTTGCCGATCGGGGTGGCAACGATGTGAAGGGTTCCGGCAGCAGCAGTCATCAGCCAAGGTCTCAAAGGCAAGGTGGCTAGGGTCAAGGTTAGAATCGTAGCGTCTTCACCGGCGCGCCCGGGCGCGCCCCGTCGAACGGACCCGAAATGAACAAGCGCTTCGCAAGGTTTTTCACGCTGTCGTTGGTGGTCATGCTGGCCACCGGCTGCGCGACCGCCAGCCTGACCCAGACCGCCACCCCCGCCCAGTCGGCCGCGATCGCCTTGCTGGAGCAGGGCAAGCCGCGAGAGGCGGCGCAACAGCTCGAAGCCCAGGCCGCCACGGCGAGCGGTGCGCAGCGCAGTCGCTTGCTGGCCGACGCCGCCTTCGCGTGGAACGAGGCCGGAGACGCCGCCCGCGCACGTAGCCTGTTGGCGCAGGTCACGCCGCGCCAGCTGGCCGGCGATGAAAGGGGCCGCTACCAGCTGCTGAGCGCGGAATTCGCCCTGGCCGACAAACAACCGGCGCAAGCACTGCAACT
>DASWQJ010000202.1:0-2615 GCA_036403795.1 Stenotrophomonas sp. | reverse complement strand
GCGGCCCCCAGCCCTCCCCACGGTCAAGCGATCCAAGCGCCAAACCAACAACAACGACAACCACCACCCCTAACGCCGCAAATTAACCTTAGCCAGATCCAACACCTGCGCCCCACGCCCATCCAACACCGCCCTAAGCAGGAACAGCCCAAAATCCTTTGCCTCCTTCAACGAAGTCTTGGGCGGCATCACCAACTCCTGGCGCGCACTCACCACATCCACCAGCGCCGGCCCAGGATGCGCGAACGCCGCCTGCAGCGCCGAGCGCAATTCACCCGGCCGCTCCACCCGCCAGCCCGCCACACCCATCGCCCGCGACATCGCCGCAAAATCCGGATTGACCAACTCGCATCCCGTATCCAGCAGACCCGCCGCCTTCATCTCCAACTCCACGAACCCCAGCGTGCCATTGTTGAGCACGATCACCTTGACCGGCAGACCCAACTGGCTGAGCGAGATGAAGTCACCCATCATCATCGTGAAACCGCCATCCCCGGACAGCGATATCACCTGCCGCCCCCCATGGCTGGCCTGCGCACCGATAGCCTGCAACATCGCATTGGCCATCGACCCGTGGTTGAAAGAACCGATCAGTCGTCGGCGCCCGTTCAAACGCAGATAGCGCGCCGCCCACACCGTGGGCGTGCCCACGTCACAGGTGAAAATGGCATCGTCACTGGCCAGCTCACTGACCAGGGCGGTCAGTTGCTGCGGATGCACGACCTCGCCGTCGTCATCGATTCGCGCCAGCTCATCGAGCTCAGCCCGGGCACGGCCGTAGTGCTTGACGGCCGCATCGAGGTGGCTGGAATCGGTCTTGGCATGGATCCGCGGCAACAGCTGCGGCAACGCGACACGCAGATCGGCCAGCAAGCCGAGCTCGATGCGGGCGCGATTGCCTAGCGACTCCGGCTGGGTATCGATCTGCACGATGCGGGCTTTTTCCGGATAGAACTGCCGGTACGGGAAGTTCGTGCCGAGCAGCAGCAGCGTGTCGCACTCCTTCATCGCCGCATAGCCCGAAGAGAACCCGATCAAACCCGTCATGCCCACGTCGAACGGATTGTCGTGCTCCAGCCACTCCTTGCCACGCAGCGCATGGACGATGGGCGCGCGCAACTTGTCGGCCAATGCGAGCACGTCCGCGCGGGCCTGCGCACACCCGGCACCGCACAACATCGTGACTTTGCCGGAGGCGTTGAGGATGTCGGCCAGCTGGCGCAGGTCGGTCGGATCTGGCGTCAGTTGCGGCGCGGCGGGCGCGATCCACGCCGGCGGTTCGACGGCCAGCGGCTCGAGGGCCGTGTCGCCGGAGATCACCACCACGGCCACGCCGCGCCGCGCGATGGCCACGCGCATCGCACGGGCCATGACCTGGGGCAGTTGCTCAGCATGCGACACCAGCTCCACGTAGTGACTGCACTCCTTGAAGAGGATTTCCGGGTGCGTGGCCTGGAAGTAGTCGATGCCGATCTCGCTGCTGGGGATGTGGGCGGCAATGGCCAACACCGGGGCGCCACTGCGCTGGCAATCGAACAGGCCGTTGATCAGATGCAGATTGCCCGGCCCGCAACTGCCCACGCAGACCGCCAGCTTGCCGGTGAGCTGCGCTTCGGCGCCGGCGGCAAAGGCGGCGGCTTCTTCGTGCCGCATGTGCACCCAGTCGATGCGCCCGCGCTCGCGCAATGCCTCGGTGAATCCGTTCAAGGAGTCCCCGACCACCCCATAAACCCGTTCGACCCCCGCCAGTTCCAGCGTCTGGGCCATGTATTGCGCGGCGTTGTCGGTCATGTTGGAGCCCAGCAGGAGGGTGCGTGCAGCGTAGGACGACGGTAGTGACGGTGGAATCATCCTTGTGGATGAGGGCCTGCGAAGGCGGACCGTTGCATCATCTTCACCGTCAGGAAGCGCCGGGCACGGCCGCTTGGGGAACCGCCAAGGGCGGCCCGAGAAACTCCACGCCCCAACCCAGGCCGAAGGTATGCAGTGCCTGCGGGGTCGCCGGGCCTGCGGCCATCAGGGCTGCCAGTTCGTTGAAGAACACGTCGGCCTGCATGCCGGGAGTGATCAACACCAGTTGTCGCGCCTGCGCCTGGGTGATGTTGACGAAGGCGTGGGCCGTGCCACCGGGCACGTGGACCACCTCGCCCTCGCCCACCTCGAACTGCCGCTCGCCCACCTGCATGAGGTAGCGCCCGGCCAGCACCCGGAACACCTCGGTTTCACGATGCCGGTGCAACGGCGGTCCTGCGCCGGGCGCATGCGCAGTCTCGATGACCGCAGCGGCACCGTCGAACAACGCCGGAGGCAATCTGACCCACAGTCGCAAGCCCATCGCCGGAATGACCACGTCGGGCACTGCGGCGCAGGCGCCGAACACGGTATCTGGCTGGGCACCGGCCGCGACAAAGGCGGCACTGGCGGTGGGGTTGGGCTCGGTGGGCATGATCGGCGTCAGAAGCGGAATGCCGCCATCATCGACAGATGGGCGGCCGAGCACTTGATCCAGGTCAGGCCGACCCACATCGGCCGTCGATCATGCAGTCGCGGTACAGGCGCCAGCGCCGGGCGCGCGATGAGCGATTAGCGGGGCACCGCCAGGTGCGAGGCCTGCA